>DAORUA010000172.1:0-8118 GCA_035432945.1 Vicinamibacteria bacterium
ACCGCCGGGTCGGCCCGGAACTGGAGGTCGTGGAGGCGGGCGTAGATGCCGTTCCGGGCCAGGAGTTCGTCGTGCGTTCCCTCTTCGCGAATCTCGCCCTTCTCCAGCACCAGGATCCGGTCGGCGCGCCGCACCGTGGCCAGGCGGTGCGCGACCACCAGGGTGGTCCGGCCCTTCATGAGGTTGAACAGGGCCTGCTGGACCAGGCTCTCCGACTCGGTGTCGAGCGCCGAGGTGGCTTCGTCGAGGATCAGAATGGGCGGATCCTTGAGGATGGCGCGGGCAATGGCGATGCGCTGTTTCTGTCCGCCCGAGAGCCTCGAGCCCTTCTCCCCGATCACGGTGTCGTAGCGGCGGGGCAGATCGAGAATGAAATCGTGAGCGAAGGCCGCGCGCGCGGCGCTTTCCACCAGCGTCCCCTCGACCCCCGACAGGCCGTAGGCGATGTTGGCCCGCACGGTGTCGTTGAAGAGGATGGTCTCCTGCTTCACCAGGCCGATCTGGCGGCGCAGGCTCTCGATGGTCACGTCGCGGATGTCGATGCCGTCCACGGTGATGGAGCCGCCGGTCACGTTGTAGAAGCGCGGAAGCAGGTTCAGGAGCGAGGTCTTGCCCGAGCCGCTCATGCCCACGATCGCCACCACCTCGCCCTTCCGGGCCTTGAGCGACGCGCCCATGAGGACCGGCCCGGAGGACTTGTCGTACTGGAACGAGACGTTCTTGTACTCCACCTCCGCCTGGAACGGCGGCAGCGGCTTCGCCCCCGGCGCATCCTTGATCTCCCGGTGGGTGTCGAGCAGGGCGAACGACCGCTCGGCCGCGGCGAAGGCGCCCTGCAGCGCCGCGTTCACCTTGGACAGGCGCTTGATCGGGGTGTAGAGGGCGAAGAGGCCGGCGAGGAAGGACGTGAACGAGCCGACGGTCATGTGCCCTTTCGAGATGGCCCAGGTCCCGTAGCCGAGCACCACCACCACCGACACCCCGCCCACCGCCTCCATGAAGGGCGGGAGGAAGGCGGTGGTCCGGGTCATGCGCAGGGTGACGCCCTGCAGCCGCTCGAGGGCCTTCTCGAAACGCGCCCTCTCGAAGGTCTCCATCCCGAAGGCCTTGACCACGCGGAAGCCGGAGAACGTCTCCTGGAGAATGTTGGCGATGTCCTTCCAGCGGCGCATCGAACTTTCGTTCGACGAGCGCAGCCTCCGGCCGAGCCGGATCAGCGGGGTGAAGGCGAGGGGCATGAGGACGAGCGCGATCAGGGCCAGCCGCCAGTCGTGATAGAAGAGCAGCAGGACGAGCCCGACCACGGTGAGGCCCTCTTTCAGGAGGTCTCCCGCGATTTCCCCGAGCGCGGTCTGAATCCTCTCCACGTCGTTGGTCAGATGACTCATCAGCGAGCCGGTGGTCCGCTTCGCGAAGAAGTCGAACGACTGGTCGAGGATGTGGGCGTAGATCGCGCGCCTCAGGTCGAAGACCGCCTTCTGCCCGGCCTCCGACAGCAGCGTGGTCGAGAAGTAGGCGCCGAGGCCCTTGAGCGCGTACAGGCTGACGATGGCGATCGCCACCTCGCGGAAGCGGGTGTTGTCGATCAGGACATCGTCGAAGATGAGCTTGATCATGTAGACGAGCGCCGCGTTCGACAGGCCGTAAAGGACGGTGGAGAGCCACCCCATGAGAATGAGGGCGCGATGCGGCTTCGCGTAGGTCAGGAGCCGGCGGGCGAGCTGCAGCGAATCGGCTCTCGGCCCGTGGGATCCGGCCGAGTGCCCCGGAGGCGCGTCCAAAGAACCGGCGTCCCCGGGGGCGGCTCCGCCGTCCCGGGACAGTTCAGCAGACGATCGAGAAGGGAGTTCAGTCAATGCAGGGGAGCCGGAACCTCGCGAGTTTAGTTGGGGACGCAGTTTTTCCTGCTACGATCTTTTCCCGGATGAAACTCGCTCCTTTCGGGACCCTGGCGCTCGTCCTGGCCCTGCCCTCCTGCTACGACTTCCACACCGTCGGACCCGAGGATCCGCCCCCGCTCGCGGCGCCCCAGACCGTCTCGGTTTCGATCTCCTACCTGCAGCCTCTCGGCTGTGTCCCGCCCGGCACGAGTTGCGGCGGTCCGGTCACCCTCCACGCGAGCTGGATGCCCATCGGCACCTACGCGACCCTGGTGCAGACTGCGGCCCACACCTGGACCCTCACCCTTCCCAACGTCCCCTTCAACTACCCGGGGAAGGACCCCTACCGCGTCTACGCGGTCGACCCCTACCGGCGCGACACGCTCACCGGCGGGGTGTCCGCAGAGAACCTCACGGTCGGCGGCGAGAGAATCGTGAAGTTCGAGAACCCGGGGGGCACCCGCGAGCAGGGGCTCATCTACATAGACGCGAACGGCAAGGGCCGCACGCCGTAGCTATCGCTGCCGCTTCAGGATGGCCCGGGCCCGAAGCGCGGCCGCGGCCACCTGCGGGTCCTTGTCCCGGGAAAGCGGCTCGATCGCGTCCAGGGCGCCGGTGACCCCCGCGGTCGAAAGCGCGTCGCAGAGCCCGGCGCGGATCTTCGGATCCGGCTCCCGCAGATAGTCGAGCGCCTCCGGGAGGGCCCGGGCCCCGATTTCCTCGACATAGCCGCGCGCCTGGCGCGCCCGGTCCCTGGTTCCGGCAAGGCCCAGAACCACGGTGTCGATGAACGGCCGGTCGCCGAACAGGAAGATGGCGAAGGCATAGGCCGCGCGGAGCTCCTCGTTCTTCTCGCGCTGAAAATCGCGCTTGAACCGCGCCTCGTTCCCCTTCTCGTTCAGGCGCGCGAGCGCCTCGATGCCGGGCCGGCGCTTGCGCGGGTCCGGTTGCAGGACCAGCCTCTGAAAGAGGGCGCGATCCTGCGGGAGGGCGATCTGGGCCAGGGAGTTCAAAGCCAGGATTCCATCCTCCGACTCGGAGTTCGCCTCGAAGTACCGGCGGAGGTCCGGGGCCGCGTCGACCACCTTGAGCCGTCCAAGGCCCGCGATGGCGCGCCGCCTCACCGTGGTCGACTGATCCCTGATGAGCGGTGTGAGGGCTTCCCCGTCCGCGGACGTGCCCACCTTCACGATCGCGGTGACCGCGGCCGCGCGCACCGCCGGAACCGAGTCGGAGGCGGCCCGCGCGAGATCGGCCGCCACCTCGGTGCCGCCCAGGATGCCGATGGCCTCGGCCGCCGACTCGCGCACGCCCAGGTCCGAGTCCTTGAGCAGGGCGGCGAGCGAGCGATAGACCTCGAAATCCACGGAAGAAACGAGCAGCGGCTCCGGCTTGTCGCGGCCGTCCGAGAAGATCGAGAGGAACCTCGACATGCCGGGCCGGTCGCGGTGGGTGTAGATCTCGACCGCGCCGTCGATCGCCTCGGACCGGACCCGGGCCTGCGAGTCGGCCATGAACACCACCATGGAGGGCACGCCCGCGAGATCGCGCAGGGAAGCGATGGCGCGAAGGACGGTCACCCGCACGTCCACATCCGGATCGCGAACCAGCGCGGCCAGGCGCGGGAGGGCGTCCGGGGCCTTCGATTTCCCGAGGTCCGAAGCCGCCTTGCGGCGAACGCTGGGGTTGGCGCTCGCGAGGTCGTCCACGGCCGCGGCCGCCGGGGTCTGAGCCGAAACCACCCCGCGCGCGTCCAAAGCCGGGAGGGCGAGGAGGAACATCGCCCCGCCCAGAACACCCCCGCGCAGATCCGACCCGCGCCAAACCGTCTGCTTCATCGCCTTCCTCCGTTCGATCCGTGGTTGCAGGATATCGAAGGTTGGCCAGTGACGAAGACCTCCGCGCGAACGCGGGCGTGTAGGAGAATGGAGGGATGTTGAGAATCGCAACCGGGCTCATGGCCCTCGCCGCCGCGGCGAATCCCGCGGCCCCGCAAGCGACGGTGAACACCTCCGCCGCCGCGGCGACCCTCGCCAGGGTGCCTTCGGACGTTCCGATCTTCCCGCTCGAGGATGTGAAACCGGGGATGAGGGGCGTCGGCCGCACCGTCTTCGCCAATCAGAAGCTCGAGACGTTCGAGGTGGAGATCATCGGCGCGCTCGAGAACTCCGCGCCCCGCCAGACCATGATCATGGCGCGCCTCACCGGCGGGCCGCTCGCCAACACCGGAGTCATCGCGGGCATGAGCGGCTCGCCCGTGTACATCGACGGCAAGCTCCTGGGCGCCGTGGCCTTCGGTTTCGGTTTCTCGAAGGAAGCGATCGCGGGCATCACGCCCTACGCCGAGATGACCGGCTTCTCGCGCATGAACGACATCCTGCTCCGCGCGTCGGCCTCGCCCGAGAGCGACATCCTGCGGCCCATTCCCCTCCGCATGTCCGGCCTGCCCCTGCCCATCGACGCCGCCACCCTGATCTCGAAATTCACGAGCGCCCTCGACGCGGTGGGGACGAACGCGAAGTCGTCCGCGGGGGTGGCCGGCCTCTCTCCCCTTCCCATCCCGCTCTCGGTCTCCGGCCTGTCCGGCTCCGCCTTCGACGTGGCCAGGGGCCTGTTCTCGAAGATGGGCTTCACTCCGCTTCAGGTCCCGGCCAAGGGAGTGGCACCCGGCCCTCTGCCTCCGCTCGAGGCGGGCGGCCCGGTCGCGGTCTCCCTGATCCAGGGAGACTTCGATTTCTCCGCCACCGGCACGGTCACCCACATCGACAAGGACGCGGTGTACGCGTTCGGTCATCCCTTCTTCGGCATCGGGCCCATCGACTTCCCCATGCGGCGCGCCTGGGTCTACGACGTGTTCCCGAGCCTCAACCAGTCCTTCAAGATCGCGAGCGCCCACGACACCATCGGACGGTTCCAGCAGGACCGCGCCACCGGCATCTCGGGCAAGCTCGGCGCGGGCCCGCGCATGATCCCGGTGAAGGTCTCTCTGCAGAATCGCCCGGGCCAGAAGCAGGACTACTCGTTCTCGGTGGTCCAGGACGATCTCTTCACGCCGCTCACCGTGTACGCGAGCGTCCTCTCCGTTCTCCAGGGCCAGGAGCGCGTGGCCGGTCCCTCGACCGTGACCCTCGACGCCACCGTGAACTTCACCAGCATCCCCGCGCTCCGCCTGCAGGACCAGTTCGCGGACGGGCAGCCCGGGGCGATGGCCGCCGGGCTCGTGGGCTCCGCCATTTCCTTCGTGATGAACAACGAGTTCCGTCGCGTCAGCCTGGAGTCGGTCACGGTCAACCTCACCGCGAAGGAAGCGCAGGAGACCGCGGTCATCGACCGGGCCTGGCTCGAGCGCGACGGTCCGGTCCGGCCGGGAGCCACGGTCCCCATGAAGGTCGCCCTGCGCACGTTCCGAGGCGAGGAGGTCGTCGTTGCCATCCCGGTCGAAGTACCCCTGGGCACGGCCCCCGGGCGCTACGCCATTTTCGTGTCGGACGGCGCGGGGCTGTCCCAGGCCGAGCAGAGGGAGATGCGCCAGGCCTTCATCCCCAGGAACCTCGACCAGATCGTGCGCGCGGTGAACTCCATCCGCAAGAGCACCCAGATCTACGTAAGGCTCCAGCGCTTCGAGGAGGGGGCCGCGGTCTCCGGAACTCTGTTGCCCGGCCTTCCTCCCTCGATGATGCAGGTCCTCGGCGCCAGCGAAGGCGGCGAACCGGTGGTGCGGACCGCCACCACCGTGGTTTGGGACGGCGAGAAGGCCGTCGATTTTTCCGTAAGGGGCGCCCGCTTCCTGGCCCTTCAGATTGAGCGTTGAACAAGGATTTCATGCCCTCTAGATTTCGTGCCTCTCTCGTCCTCGCCCTCCTCGGGGCCTCGGCTTTCGCGGTTCAGCCGCAGTTCCTCCGTCTCTCCGCCATGCGCGACTTCCTGGAAGGAGAGATCGAGGGCCTTTCCATCGACTCCACCGGACGCCTGTCCCTGGCCCCCGCGGTGACCACGGGGCCGGACCTCGGCGCGCCCGCGGTGTGGGCGGTCGCGGTCGATGCCCAGGGCGCGCTCTACGCCGCCACCGGGAACGACGGCAAGGTCCTGAAGATCGAGAACCGGACCACCCAGACCTTCTTCGACGCGGCCGAGCCCGAGGTTCAGGCCCTGGCCATGGGACCCGACGGCCGGCTCTTCGCGGCCACCAACCCCGGCGGCAAGGTGTACGCCATCGACAAGGCGGGCAAGAGCGCGGTGTTCTTCGATCCGGAGGAGCGATACATCTGGGCGCTCGCGTTCGACGCCCAGGGGCGACTGTGGGTGACCACCGGAGGCGAGGGCCGGATCTACCGGGTCGACGCGAAGGGTCAGAGCACCACGCTCCTCACCAGCCAGGACGCGCACGTCACCTCCCTGGCCATCGCCCCTTCCGGCGGCGCCTTCGCGGGAAGTTCGCCCTCGGGCCTGGTGTACGCGATCGACGCGAAGGACAACGTCCGCGTGCTCTACGACTCGACCTACCGCGAAGTGAAGGCCCTGCTCCCCCTCCAGAACGGTTCGGTCTACGTCGCCCTCGTGGATGGCCGCTCGGAGATTCCCCTCCCCCGCCCCACCCCGTCTCCCTCGCCCGCGGCCTCGCCCGGGGCCGAGGGCGCCGTCACCGCTTCGACTTCGATCGAGGTCTTCGCGTTCCCGGCCGCCCCCCAGGTGGGCGCGGCGCCTCGCGGCGGCTCGGGTCCGCCCCGGGGCGCGATCTTCCTCGTCACCTCGCTGGGGGACGCCGATCAGCTATGGACGGGCGACGAATCGCCCTTCTTCCTCTTCAAGCGCAACGACGCGGTCCTGTTCGGCACCGGCTCGAAGGGCCGGGTGTATGAGGTCCGCGACGACCGCACCCATACCCTGGTGCGCACCATGCCCCAGGAGCAGCTCACCGCCGCGGCGCCCCTGCCCTCGGGCGACATGGCCATCGCCTCGTCGAACCCCGGGAAGCTCGCGTACCTGTCGACCCGGCGCGAGGCCAAAGGCACCTTCACGTCCGCGGCCCGCGACTTCGACAACGTCGCGCAGGTGGGCGCCCTCGAAGTCAGCACCCCGGCCGCGTCGGTCGCCTACGAACTGCGCACCGGCAACGCGGCCGTGCCCGACACCACCTGGAGCAACTGGGAGCCCGTGACCCCTGGCAAGGCCCCGGCGCGTTCGCCCCAGGCCCGTTTCGCCCAGATCCGCGCGACCCTGACCGGGGGTTCGGACAACCCCACCCTGTCGTGGCTTCAACTCGCCTACGTTCAGCGCAACATCCGACCGTTGGTGCGCGAAGTGACCCTCTATCCCGCGGGCGACGCCTTCCAGAAGCCGGGCAGCGGCGGTTCGAGCGAATCGGACATCGCGGGGCTCGACAGCGGCTCGCCGGAGATCAAGCCTCTTCCCGCCACGAGCGGCCGCTCCACCGACGCTGCGAGCCTGGGGCGAAGGGTGTTCTTCAAGTCGCTGCGCACCCTCACCTGGAGGGCCGAGGACGCGAACGGCGACGCCCTCAAGTACGACGTGCTCTACCGGCCCGAGAACGCCACCACGTTCACGAAGCTCCGTGAGGGTCTCGAGGATCCCGTGTTCACCTGGGACACCGCCACCGTGCCCTCCGGCCGATACGTCTTCCGGGTCATTGCGAGGGACCAGGCCAGCAACCCGGAGGGCCGCGGCCTCACCTACGAAAAGGACACCGAGGCCTTCGACGTCGACAACGAGCCTCCGACGATCACCGCGACCGTGACCGCCGGCCTGGTCAAGGTGGTGGTCGCCGACGCCATCAGCCCGGTCCGCAAGGCGGAGTGGGCGAAGGAAGCCGGAACCTGGACCGACCTCGTCGCGGCCGATGGTCTCGCCGACTCGCGCGAAGAGACGTTCGAGTTCCGGCTCGACGGCGCGCCGGCCGCCATCGTGATCCGCGCCACCGATGCGTTCGGAAACGTGGCCCTGTCCCGGGTTCCCATCGTACGCAAGTAGAGGCGCGCCGCACGGTCTCATCGACACCCACCAGGACCAGATCAATGCCGACCTGCTGGGGTTCGTGAGGAGCTAGCTTGAGGACAGAGGCAACGGCGTGTTTCCAGGGGGACCCCGGTCGGGCGACCCATCACGGCCGAGTACGAGCAGGCAACGAGCGCGGCCACGAGTACGTGTACGACGTTCCGCCGCGATCCTCCGTCACCCCGGGCGCGCAGCCTGGCCTTGGGCCAGCGCGAAGCCTCCCCCT
>DAORUA010000173.1:0-8105 GCA_035432945.1 Vicinamibacteria bacterium
GCCTGGAAGTGGAAGAAGACGAAGACCAGGATGCCGGTGAGCAGGATGATGAACTGCATCGGCACCTTGAGAAACGCGTTGAAGAGCAGGGAAAGCCGGCTCTCGGTCAGGGAGGAGCCGGAGAGATACCGCTGCACCTGGCTCTGATCGCAGCCGAAGTAGGACAGCATCAGGAAGAGGCCGCCGATGACGCCGCTCCACAGGGTGTAGGGCGTGGAAAGAGAGGTGTCGGTGCTGATGGCGTTGAACCGGCCCGCGGTCTGCGCGAGGGAAAGCGCGTCCCGGAAGGAAACGTCGTCGGGCAGCTTCCAGATGGCCACGAACAAGCAGGAGAAGATGCCGATCCAGATGATGGTCATCTGCACCACGTCGGTCCAGATCACCGACCGGTTTCCGCCCTTGAGCACATAGACGATGGTGGAGCCGCCCATGAGGAGAATGGTGGCGCCCTCGGAGATCCCCAGGATGGTGGAGAGCACGAGGGCGGGCGCGTAGAGCGTGACTCCCACCGCGAGGCCGCGCTGGAGGAGGAAGAGGAGGCTCGTGATGGTGCGGGTCTTGAGGTCGAAGCGCTGCTCGAGATACTCATAGGCGGTGAAGACCTTCGCCCGGTAGAAGAAGGGGACCAGGGTCAGGCATAGGATGACCATGGCGAAGGGCAGGGCGAAGTAGACGACCAGGAATCGCATGCCGTCGCCGTAACCCTGCCCGGTGGTCCCCACGAAGGTGATGGCGGAGATCTGGGTGGCCATGACCGACAGCCCCACCGCCCACCAGGGCATCTCCCGCCCGGCCAGGAAGAAATCGTCGAGCTTCCGGTTGTTGCGGCCGACCCAGTAGCCGAAAACCACGATCCCGGCCAGGTAGATGAGCAGGACCGTCCAGTCGAGGGTCGACATCGGTGTCTTTCCTGGAGGCCTAGTAGGGAAAACGCGAGAACAGGTAGACGAGGGCCATCGCGACCAGGTTCACCACGATCACGGAGATGTAGATCCTCCGCCAGGTGCCGAAGACGGGAACGTGCCCGGTGTCCGAGTTCGCTCCTCCGGGGGTGGGCATGGACGCGGATGTTACCTGTGGGGTTTTGTTCGGCCCGCCCCGACTTCATCTACAATTCCTGACCGAAGAAATCTCCATGGTCACTGGCTTCAATACCGACGTCAAGTACAAGGGCGTCACCTACCACGTCCAGACCGAGGACAAGGGTCCGACCACCCCCATGGTCCTGACCCTCATCTACAAGGGCGGCGAGATCCTCGGGGCGAAGCGCTTCCACTACAAGGATGTGCCCGAGGCCCAGGACGACAAAGGCCTCGCGAAGCTCATGGAAGACATCCATGCCGCCACCATGAACGAGGTGAAGCAGGGCCGGTACGCGCCGCAGGACGACAAGACGGTGATCGAAGACCTGTCCCTCGACCAGCTGGTCCTCGCCTATCTCGCCTCGCGCGCGGCCGCGTCTCCGGCGCGCTGAGTCCTTCCCGCCGTCCCCCCGCAGAGTTCCCTTGCTCATGAGCGCTGTTCCCGCCCCGGTTCGCATCACCGTCAATGGAGCCGCCGCCGACTGTCCGGCGGATCTCTCCGTCGAGCAGCTGCTCGAATATCTGAACCTCCCCGCCGGTCGGGTGGCGGTCGAGCGGAACCGGGAGATCGTCTCCCGGGGGACCCGCGAGAGCGTTCTGGTGCAGCCCGGCGACGTCTTCGAGATCGTCACCTTCGTGGGCGGCGGCTAAACCTCTCTCACCCGGGCTAAGATTCCTGAGCCGGCCCCCTGGCCTTCAAGAGGAGGACACCCCCCATGCCCTATTTCGAACTCGATCCGCTGCTCAACAAGATGCTCGATTTCGCGCCCGGGATCTCCGACTTGAACCTCTCGGTCGGCCGGCCCCCGCAGGTCGAGCTCGACGGCCAGCTCAAGGGCGTCGACTACATGGGCATCGACAAGCTCTCCCCCTACCAGACCGAGCAGATCGCCATGCGGCTCATCGCGGGCAAGCGGGACGTGGCCGAGAAGCTCGTGAAGACGGGCTCCACCGACCTCTCCTACTCCCTGTCGGGCCGCACCCGTTTCCGCGTCAACGTCTTCGCCCAGCGCGGCACGTTCTGCGTGGTCATGCGCGTCATCCCGAGCAAGATCCCCACCATCGAGCAGCTCGGTATTCCCACCGTGCTCGGGAACATCGCGCACGAGCGGAACGGGATCGTCCTCGTCACCGGCCCCACCGGCTCCGGCAAATCGACCACCCTCGCCGCCATCATCAACAAGATGAATCTCGAGAAGTCGATGCACATCATCACGATCGAGGATCCGATCGAGTACCTGCACCCGCATCACAAGTCGACCATCAACCAGCGCGAAGTCGGCATGGACACCCAGACCTTCGCCCTCGCGCTCCGCGCTGCCCTGCGCCAGGCTCCCAAGGTCATCCTGGTCGGCGAAATGCGCGACGTGGAAACCATCTCGATCGCTCTCGAAGCCTCGGAAACCGGCCACCTCGTGCTCTCCACCCTGCACACCATCGACGCGGCCAAGACCATCGAGCGCATCGTCGGCGTCTTCCCCCGCTCCGACGAACGCCAGGTTCGAACCCGCTTCTCCGCGGCCTTCCGCTGGGTGGTCTCCCAGCGCCTGGTTCCCAAGATCGGCGGCGGCCGCATCGGCGTATGCGAGATCCTCCGGTCCACTTCGCGAACGCGCGAGTACGTCCTCGAAGGCGAGCGCGACGGCAAGAGCCTTCACGACGCCATGGAAGACGGCGCCCTCGACGGGATGCAGACCTTCGACAACGAGCTGTATCGCCTGATCAACGAAGGCATCGTCGACCGCGAACTGGCGCTCTCCTACGCGACCAACCGCACGAACCTGCAGCTGAAGCTCGATACCCAGGGCGTGGGCGGCGACAAGGCGGACGAAGAGGCCAAGGGCCACAAGGGCGCCGCCAAGGCTGCGCCGGGCAAGGCCGCGCACCCTCCGGCCAAGAAGCCCGCCCCCGCTCCCCCCAAGACGGACATGGACGATCTCCTGGAAAGGTAAGTTAGATGCAAGCCACCTGTTCCTCCTGTCAAAACGTCGTCACCGTCGACGAGAACAATCCGAAGCTCCCCACCGGGCCCTTCTCGGTCAAGTGCCCCAAGTGCCAGACGCCGGTCCGCTTTCCCGGCCGCGGCGCTTCGGCCCCGAAGGCCGAGGCGGCCAAGCCCGAAGAAACGCCGCGCCCGGCCGATCCCGGATCGGCGTCCGCGCCCTCTGCCGTGCCCCTCAAACCGACCGCTCTGCCCGGCGAGCGGGCGCTGGTGGCGCTCGATGACAAGCAGCGGGCCGGCGAACTGGCCCGCTCCATCATGCGCCTCGGCTACGAAGTCGACATCACGTCGGACGCGGAAGGCGTGCGCGCCATGGAACTGGGGGCCCACACCATCGTGGCCATGGCCCGCACCGTGGCCGAGAGCGGATCACTCACCTGTTATCAGCGGCTGTTCCTGCTGCCTTCCGATATCAGGCGTCTGTTCTTCCTGATCCTCGTGGGCGACGAGTACACCACCGGCGACGGAGTGCAGGCCTTCGTGGTGCACGGGGACCTGGTCGTCGCGTCCCCCGACGCGGGTGCCTGCGAAGTGGTCATCCGCGAGCGGCTCATCGAGCGCAACCGGCTCTTCCGCGTGTTCGTCGAAAGCAAGCGGAAGAACGAAGCGTCGCTCTAGGACCTCGCCGCGGGTCCGTACACTCGCAACGCGTAGTCCCTGGCCATGCGTCGCGCGGAGAAGCGGGGCGCGATGGTGGCGATGGACGCCTTCATCATGCGCGTCCACTCCGTGGAGGCCCCGGGGACCTTCGCCCCGAAGAAGAACGGGACCACCCGGGTCTCGAGTTCCCGGTAGAGAGCCTGGGCGTCGAGCTGGTCCTGCGCCTCTTCGAGCTTCATCTGCGCCACCGCGGCCTGGGCCGCGGGGTCCTCGGAAGACTCCCCGGGCGTCGGTTCGGGGAGGGCCGCCTCGCCGCCGTCGATGAGGAAGCCGTTCTCGCCGTCGAAGCCTTCGGCCCACCAGCCATCCGCGATCGATAGATTCAAGGCGCCGTTGATCGCGGCCTTCTGCCCCGAGGTTCCGGAGGCTTCGAGCGGTTTTCTCGGGGTGTTGAGCCAGACATCGACCCCCTGCACGAGCATCCGGGCCATGTCGATGTCGTAGTCCTCGAGGAAGACGATCCTTCCCGCGAGTTCGCTGCGCGAGAGCACGGTGAGCTGGCGGATGTATTCCTGTCCGGCGCGATCGGCCGGATGGGCCTTGCCCGCGAAGATCAATTGAACCGGCCGCTGCGGGTCGAGGAGAAGCGCCTTGGCGCGATCGGGGTCCTGCAGGAGCAGGACCGCGCGCTTGTAGGTGGCGAAACGCCGGGCGAAACCGATGGTGAGGGCGGAAGGATCGAGGAGGGTCTCGAGCCGGCGAAGCTCCGACGGCCCGGATCCCTCGCGAGCCGACTGCCTTCGCACCCGCTCGCGCACGTAGCGCACGAGGCGCTCCTTCTGCGCGCGCCGGGCCGCCACCAGGCCCTCGTCGGGGGCATCACGGAGCTTCTGCCAGGCTCCCGGGTCGAGGAGAAGGGAGGCCCAGTCCGGATCGAGCTCCTTCGCGAGGTACGCCCGCATCTCCGGGCCGATCCAGGTCTCGGTGTGCACGCCGTTGGTGATTGCGAAGATCGGCGACTCGGTCTCTTTCGGCCAGAGGTGCTTCCACATTTCAGAGGAGACCCGTCCATGCAGTTCGCTCACTCCGTTGGTGCTTCGAGCGAGACGAATGGAAAGGGTGGTGAGGTTGAACTGTCCCTCGTGAGCTCCCAGCGCCGTGACTTCGTCGGTGGGGACTCCGGTATCGCGCGACCAGGGCTCGAGATGCTCCTTCACCAGATCGAGGGCGAAGACCTCGTTGCCGGCGGGCACGGGGGTGTGGGTGGTGAAGACGGTGTTGCGCTTCACCGACGCGCAGGCGTCGTGGAAGTCCTCGCCGCGCATGACCCGTTCCCGCACGCGTTCGAGGGTGAGCATGGCCACGTGGCCCTCGTTCATGTGCCAGACCGCGGGCTGAATTCCCAGGGCGCGGATCGCGCGCACCCCGCCCACCCCGAGGACGATCTCCTGGGCCAGCCGCATCTCGCGGCCGCGGACATACAGGAGGCCGGTGATGGCCCGATCGGAAGGGTCGTTCAGGGGGATGTCGGTGTCGAGGAAGAAGACGTGAACCCCGCCCACCCGGGCCACCCAGACCAGGGCGTGGACCACGCGGCCGGGCAGATCCACGGGGACGGTGAGCGGCCCCCCGGAGGGCGCCCGCACGGGTTGAACGGGCAGTCGCGCGAAGTCGTAGTCCGGATAGATGTGCTGCTGGAACCCATCGATGTCCACGGTCTGGCGGAAATAGCCCGACCGGTAGAGAAGGCCGACCCCGAAGAGAGGCAGGCCGAGGTCGGAAGCGGCCTTGCAATGGTCGCCGGCCAGCACGCCGAGGCCGCCCGAGTACATGCCCAGGGACTCGTGGAGTCCGAACTCCATGGAAAAATAGGCGACCGGACCCGGCAGCACGCCCGGCTGATCGTCCATGAACCTCCGGGCGCTTCGGCTGGCGTCGAGGCTCTCGAAGGCCTGGCGGCAGGCCTCGATGAATTCGTTGTCCTTCAGCAGTCCCACCCATTTGTGCGGATCGACGTTGATCAGCAGTTCGACGGGATTGTGATAGCGGCGCCAGTGCTCGGGGTCGATCCAGGCGAAGAGCCGCGACGCCTTTGGATTGAAGCTCCACCAGAGGTCGTAGGCGAGATCGCGAAGGCGTTCGACCTCCTGAGGGAGGTCGATATCCGCGATCTGCAGGGTTGGGACTTGCAGGGTCACGCGAGTGACGTGCCCGCGAGGAATGTCTTCAGGGCCGCCTCGCCCCGGGTGATGGTCTCGAAGGTGGCCCCGTACCGGTTCGGTCCGGCGGTCCGCGTGATGTGCGCGCTCGCGGAGAAGATCTCGCCCGACTCCTCGAAGCGGAAGGCGACGCTCACCTCGTCGCCCATGTTGAGGGGGTGATTCGATTCGAGGAGGATTCCGGTGGAGGAGAGGTTCAGGGCCAGGACGGGGACGGTGGCGCCGAAACCGCTGCTGGCCGAGACCTGGAGGCGGACGGGAAGGCGGACGTCCCTTCGCGACGGAACCTCCATCAGCCGGCTCACCCGATCGTTGAAGTCGTCGCCGGGGGGGAGCCGGAGGATGGCATTGGCGCCCGCCTCCAGCACCTCGACCTCGGAGGGATCGAAGTCGTCCTCCGAGAACACCACGATCGAAATGCGCTTCAGGGTCGGCGACTTTCGGAGGTTTCGAATCAGGTTCTCGATGCCGGTGACCTGCCGGTGCAGGCAGAGAAGGGCCACCCGGGAGCCGTTGAGGCGGGTTTGCACCTCGGCCGCGGAGCGCACGGTCTCCCTGACGATGTCGGATCGAAAGAGGACGGTGTCTTGCAGTTCCCGGTCGAGGGAGCGGTTCGTACAGATGAGGACGACGGCCATGGGGGGAGTGAGGCTAGTCTATCTGCTCCAACCACGTGATCGCGCGGGAATCCGAGGGCATTCTGAAATCGCCCCTTGGAGAGAGGCTCACCGAACCCACCTTCGGGCCATCCGGCAGGGTCGATCGCTTGAACTGGGCCGCGAAGAATCGCTCCAGGAAGACGCGCAGGAAGCGCCGGATCGCCGCCGGAGAATGGGTTCCCTCGAAAGCGATACCCGCGAGAAAGAGCATCTTTTTCGGGGAGGCGCCGAGCCGCAGGAAGGCGTACAGGAAGAAGTCGTGAACCTCGTAGGGGCCCAGGATGTCCTCGGTCCTCTGGCTCATCTCGCCCTTCCCGCCCGGAGGCAGAAGCTCGGGCGAAATCGGGAGGTCGAGGACCTCCCGGAGCGAAGCACTCTCCGCGGCGTGGAGCGGATCCCCGGCGGCCGCGTTCACCAGCAGGCGCACGAGCGTCTTCGGGACCGACCCGTTCACGTTGTACATCGAAAGATGGTCGCCGCCGAAAGTCGCGAACCCGAGAGCCAGTTCGGATAGATCTCCCGTGCCCACGACCAGGCCGTTCTCCTTGTTGGCGAGGTCCATGAGGACCTGGGTGCGTTCCCGGGCCTGGGCGTTCTCATAGGCGACGCTGCGATCCCGGCTGGACAGGCCGATATCCTTGAGATGGCGCTCGCAGGCGGCCTTGATGTCGATCTCCCGGACGCTCACGCCGGAGGTCTCCGCGAGCCGGAGGGCGAGAGATCTGGTCCGGGCCGTGGTTCCGAATCCCGGCATGGTCACGGCGAGGATGGACCGCCTGGACCTTCCGAGCAGACCGCAGGTCCGGCTGGCCACGATCAGGGCCAGGGTCGAATCGAGGCCCCCGGAGAGGCCGAGGATGAGCTTCTTCGACCCCGTGTGCTCCCACCTTCTCGCGAGGCCCGCGGTCTGGATCTCGAAGATCTCCGCGCAGCGTCGGGCGAGCGTCGCCTGGTCGCTCGGCACGAAGGGACGTGGATCGATGCTTCGAAGAAGCCGCGCGGCCTTCGGCGGGGTCATGGGTTCGAGCATCACGGTTCGCGTGGCCCTGGTTTCGCCCGCGGTCTCCGCGAACGTCTTCTGGCGCAGGCGCTCCACCGACAAGCGGTCCACGTCCACATCGGTGGCCATCAGTTCGGCCTCCCGGCGGAAGCGCCGATTCTCCGCGATCATGACGCCGTTCTCCGCGACCATCAGATGGCCGCCGAACACGAGGTCGGTGGTGGACTCGTGCACGCCTACGTTCGCGAACACGCACGCGGAAAGCGTGCGGCCGGAGTGCTGCTTCAGCAGTTCCCTCCGGTAGTCCGCCTTGCCGATGCCCTCGTTGGAGGCCGAGAGGTTCGCGAGCACGGTGGCGCCGGCCTGGGCGAGGCGCACGCTCGGCGGGGTGGGAACCCAGAGGTCCTCGCAGATTTCGAAACCGAGGGCCAGGTTGTGTTCGCCCTCGACCCGGAACACCAGGTCGGCGCCCGCGGGGACCTTGGCTCCGAGGATGTCGATCTCGCCGCGAACCGCCTCGCGCGCGGGGGAGAACCAGCGGCC
>DAORUA010000174.1:0-8082 GCA_035432945.1 Vicinamibacteria bacterium
GGGGCCCGGCTCTTCCAGCGGCCCCGGGTGAAGTCGGGGATGTCGACCGGCTTCGACCGGGAGGCCGTGGAGCGCGCGGTCAGTTCGACCATGCAGCTCCAGGAGGCCGCGTCGTAGACGTCGAAGTCGGTGGGGAGGCCCTGCTGCAGGCACTCCACCAGGCGCAGGTCCTCGAGGAAGTCCATGCCGCCGTGGCCGTGCTTCGCGTTGATCACGCGGTCGGCCTTCCACAACGGGTGGTCCCACTGCGCCGCGAAGTCGTCGAGGGGCTTGTACCGGTGGGCGGGCTGCTGCCCGTCGAAGTAGAACCGCGGCGGGAAGCCCGAGTAGATGCCCTTGCTGCCCTGGAAGACGTTGTATCGCGCGTACGGCCGCGGCAGGTTGGTGTCGTGGACGAGATAGATGGTCTTGCCGAGCTTCGTCTTGATCATGGCGGTGTGGACATCGCCGAGGACGTAGCGCTCCTTGCGGCGCGGGTCGTCGGCTGGAAGATGCTCGCGCTGGAAATCCTGAAGCCCGCGCGACGCGCTGGCCATGGCCACGAGGTAGTCGAACTGATCGCCCCGATTGACGTCCATGGCCTGGGCCGCGGGCCCGAGGCCGTGGGTGGGATAGAGGTTCGCGTTCAGGCGTGTGGCGTGAGCGCGCCGCCACAGGCCTTCGTCCCGGTCCTCGAACTTGATCGCGCGCAGGTCGTGCTGGTACCCGACCTCCGCGTGCATGGCCTCGCCGAAGAGGCCCTTGCGCACCATGTGGAGGACCATGAGCTCGGGCCGGTCGTAGCAGCAGTTCTCCATGAGGATGCAGTGCTTCTCGAGCTTCTCCGCGGTTTCCACGAGCTTCCAGCAGTCCTCGACGGTCTGGGCCGCGGGCACCTCGGTGGCCGCGTGCTTGCCGTTCTTCATGGCCGCGAGCATCACCGGGACATGCCACTCCCAGGGCGTCGCGGTGTAGACGAGGTCGAGGTCTTCCTCGGCGCACAGGCGCTCGAAGTCCCGCGGCCCCCGGGTGAAGGCCTTCGGCTCGCGCTTGCCGGCCTCCTTCGCGAGCTTCTGAGCGCGTTCGGTCTTTTCGGGGACGATGTCGCACACCGCCCGCAACTCGACGCCCTCGATGTCGAGGAGGTTCTTGATGTGCTCGGTGCCCTGCAGGCCGCAACCCACGAAGCCGATGCGAAGCAAGGGAATGGGCGCGGTCCGAAAGAAGTCTGCCGGGCCCGCGGCCACGGCCGGCAGGGCGTCCGAGGATCCGGCCAGAGCGGCGGCGACCGAGGCCGCTCCGCCCGCCTCCATGAATCCGCGCCTCGTGATGCTGTTTCGTTTCATGACTCCAGACCTTTCCGAATGTGCGACGGTTCCTTCAAAACGGCGAGTACTGGCGGGCGGCGGGCACGCTCGCGAAGGTGTCGTCCTCCGCGATCCAGGCGGTGAGCCTTCCCCCCCAGACGCAGCCGGTGTCGAGGCCGCGGAGGCCTTTGCGCCGGACCAGGCCCGGCCGGGCCCAGTGCCCGAAGACGATGGTCTCCTTGAACCGGCCCTCGACGTGTTCATGCCAGGGCCGGTAGCCGGGACCTTGGGGCGGGTCGGTTTCGGGCTTCGGCATCCGCCCCTGCTCGTCGCACCAGCGCAACCGGGTGGCCACATCGATGTTGGGATGCCGGATTTCCGGGTCGAGACCGGAAAGCTCGGCGACCGGATCCGTCCACGCCGGACTCAGGCCCGCGTGAACCAGGAAGATCCCCGGCCAGGTCTTGATGAAGGGCCGGGCGCGAAGCCAGGCGAGCAGTTCGTCGCAGTCGGGCGCCTTCAGCACCTCGGTGAGGGTGTCGGCCGGTTTCATCTGCCGCTCGCCGCGCCTCGCGGCGAGAAGGTGGAGATCGTGGTTGCCGAGCACCCCCCCGGCGCCCAGCGACTTGAGGAGGCGCAGTGTGCCCAGCGAATCGGGCCCGCGATTGACGAAGTCGCCCACCGGTTCGAGCGCGTCGGTCGCGGGGTCGAATCGGAGGACCTCGAGCAGGCGCTCCAACTCGTCCCGGCAGCCCTGGATGTCGCCGATGAAGATGCGTCGGGTCACCAGGAGAGAGGCTACACCGCCCGGGGAACGCCTACCGCCGGGTCGACCGGAGGCTTCGGCCCTTGGCCGCGTACATCACTTCGTCGGCGCGCGCCATGACATTGGCGAGGGTTTCGCCGGGCAGGCGATGGGCGACCCCGAAGCTGCAGGCCGCAGGGCTCTCGGCCTTGACCGAAGCGATCACGCGATCGGAGGCCGCGCGCCCCTCCTCATCGGCGCCGGTCTTGACGAAGAGAGCGAACTCGTCGCCTCCCAGCCGGATCAGGATGTCCTCGCCACGGTGGAGGCGCAGGAGGAAGAGCGCGAAAGCCTGCAGGACCCGGTCGCCTTCCTCGTGCCCGTAAGTGTCGTTGATTTCCTTGAAGCCGGTGAGGTCGAAGAGCAGGCAGGCGAGGTGCGTCGCGTCCTGTTCGAGCTCGCCGCGCCGCTTGTCGAGGTAGCGGCGGTTGAAGCAGCCGGTGAGCGGATCGCGGAAGCTCAGCTCCTCGAGTTTCGCCTCCATCTCCTTGCGCGCCGTGATGTCGCGCACGATGGTGCGCATGCGGGAGGGCCGCCCGGTCGAGTCCAGGATGAACGTGCTGTGGGTCTCGGCCGGGAAGGTCGAGCCATCCTTCCGGCGCATGGTGAACTCGCGGAGGTCCTGGGCGCCGCTGCGCACGTAGCGCGCCCCCCCGCCCTCCCGGTAACCCTGCTCGATGCGCGCGCGGGTCTCGGACTGCGCCCGCTCGTAGTCGCTCTCCGCGAAGATGTCGCGGGCGGTCAGGGTCGGGACCTCCTCCGGCGAACAGCGGAAGACCTGGCAGGCCAGGCGATTCATGAAAAGGACCCGCTCGGTCGCGATGTCGCCCTCGAGCAGCGCGTCGGGGAATTCGAGGCGGAGATTTTCCAGGTCCTGCCGCAGCGCGGCGAGCTCGGCTCGGAGCGCGTCGATCTCGTTCGTCATGCCGTCCCTCTGACTGGCTTTGGAGTATAGGCGGGGCGCCCGCGGGCTTCCCATCGGATAATGAGGGGTCGCATGGCCATCGCTCTTTCCGTCAATCTCAACAAAGTGGCGCTGCTCCGGAATTCCCGGGGCGGCTCCAATCCCTCGCCGCGGGTGGCCGCCGAGGCCTGTCTCGACGCCGGAGCCTCCGGGATCACCCTGCACTGGCGCCAGGACAATCGCCACGCGCGGGAGGCCGATGTGCGCGACCTCCGCGCGCTTTGCGGTGAGCGCGGGGTCGAGTTCAATCTCGAGGGCGATCTTCGCGAGGAGCTGATCGCTCTCGCCTGCGAGATCCGGGTGGATCAGTGCACCCTGGTGCCGGTGACGCCGGGGGAGATCACGAGCGACCACGGCTTCTCCCTGCCCCGGGAGGCGGCCGCGATCATGCCCACCATCGCGCGGCTGAACGACCGGGGGATCCGCACCTCGATCTTCATGGACGCGAACCCGGCCGGCATCGAGGAGGCGGCGAAGACCGGCGCGCGCCGGATCGAGATCTACACCGGTCCCTACGCGGAAGCGCAGGGAACGCCGGACGCCGAAAAGGAGTTCATCCGCGTGCGCGACACCGCGCGGGCCGCCGCCGACCGCGGGATGGGCATAAACGCCGGCCACGACCTCGACCTGCGCAACCTGCCGCGTCTCGCCCGCGGGGTCCCGGAGATCAACGAGGCCTCGATCGGCCACGCGATCATCGCCGACGCGCTGTACCTCGGCCTCCCCGAGACCATCCGCCGCTACGTCGCCGCCTGCCGCGGTGAAGCGGTCGAGGCGCCGACCACGCACTGACGGCCCGTGCCGTGCCCCCAGGGCGCGGCCACGACGCGACCTGTGTGGTCACGCTCCGGCCAAAGCACCTGGCGTTCCCTCACATCCGTGGGGCGGCGCGAACCCGGCCGCACTCGCGTGGGTTTCCGCAACCGCTCCACGCGATCCCGACAGCGACGGTTGATCGTCGCTCAAGCGTTGGTTCAGAACAAACAAATTGTGCGCGCCGGGGGGCTTCCCTACGATGAGGGCATGAATCGCCTCCTATCCCGCATCGCTGTGAACATCGCCCTTGCCGCAATGACGACCGCGGCGCTCGCCCAGGGCTCCTCGTCGTCCGCGCCGTCCCTCGCCGGAACGTGGTCGCTCGTGGCCGCGGACGATCTCCGTCCGGACGGCACGCGCCACCCGGCCTACGGGGCGAATCCGCGCGGTCTGCTGGTCCTGACCCCCGACGGCCGCTACTCGCTGCAGCTCTTCCGGTCGGACCGCCCGCGGTTCGCGTCGGGCGACAAGAAGAAGGGCACGCCGGCCGAATACGAGGCCGCCGTGCTCGGCATGAGTTCGCACGTGGGCCGGTACGCGATCGACGCCGCGACCCGGACCCTGACCTTCAGGATCGAGCTCGCGTCTTTCCCCAACTGGGAGGGCACCGAACAGAAGCGTCCGTTCGAGCTCTCCGGAGACGAACTCAGCTATCGGGTGGTGGCGACGCCCGACGGAACGATTCCCATCTCGGTCTGGCGGCGGGTGCGGTAGCGACCCTCCCCGATCCGCTCGGTGACGATCGCGTGCAGTCGTTCCACCGCCTGGCCGGGAGCGCGCGCGAGGCGGTGAAAGGTGACGGGAAAGGAGCCGGGACTCGGAAGGCCGAACATCCTCTTGCCGGAAGCCAGTCCGGCGGGGAGACCGAGGTTAGTGCGCAGGGTGAGACCGAGCCCGCCGAGGGCGGTCGCCCACAGTCCGTTGACGCTCGGGCTCAGCGCGGCGATTCGCCAGGGGAGGCCCGCCTGGTCCAGGAGCCGGATAGCTTCCTTTCGAAACGCGCATTGCGGCCCGAGGAGGAGCAGGGGCAGGGGCTGATCCCTGCCGGCCTTGAAATCACGGCCCGCGATCCAGGTCAGTTCGACTCGGCCCAGCGTCTCCGCGGTCTTGCGGTCGGCCTGGCCGATGGCGAGGGCGGCGTCGATCTCGCCCTTCTCGACCGCGTCGACGAGCGCGGCGTTCCCCTCGATCCGCACCTCGATCTGAATCGCCGGGTGAAGGCGCGAGAATCGGGCGAGAACGTCGGGGACCAGGGTTTCCGCGAAGTCCTGCGAGAAACCAATGACGAGCCGGCCCGCATCGGCGCCGCCCCGGACCGTGTCGACCAGCTCGTCGTTCAGTTCGAGCATCCGCCGCGCGTAACGCAGGACCGACTCTCCGGCCTCGGTGAGTGCCAGACCCCGCCCGCGCTTGCGAAAGAGCGGCACGCCCATGTCCGTCTGCAGGCGCTTCATCTGGAGGCTGATGGCCGATGGTGTCCGGCCCAGCCGGAGTCCCGCCTGGCCGTATCCGCCGAGGTCGTTCGCGGTCACCAGCGTCCGCAGGGTGTCGAGATCGAGGGTGGTGAGATTCATCTCCCTCTCCCCGCCCCCACCCGGGCGCCGAGCCGCGCGAGCGCGGCGAAATCAGCCGCCATGCGCGAGCGGAGGCGCGGTTACCCGCGCTTCGACATCACCGTGTAGTCGCGCTTGGGCGAGCCGAGGAAGACCTGGCGGGGACGCGCGATCTTCTGCTCCTTGTGATCCTCGATCATCTCCTCCCACTGCGCGAGCCAGCCCGCGGTGCGGGGAATGGCGAAGAGCACGGGGAACATGTCCACGGGGAAGCCCATGGCCTGGTAGATGATGCCCGAGTAGAAGTCCACGTTCGGGTAGAGCTTCCGCTTGATGAAGTACTCGTCTTCCAGGGCGATGCGCTCCAGTTCGACCGCGATCTCCAGCAGGGGATTGTGGCCGGTGACCTCGAAGACCTGGTCCGCCATCTTCTTGATGATCTTCGCGCGCGGGTCGAAGTTCTTGTAGACCCGGTGTCCGAAGCCCATGAGGCGCACGTCGCCGCCCGAGGCCTTCACGTCGGTCACGAACTTCGCCACGTTGGCCTTGCTGCCGATCTCGTTGAGCATCCGCAGCACCGCCTCGTTGGCCCCGCCGTGGAGGGGGCCGTAGAGCGCGCCGATGGCCGCGGCCATGGACGAGTAGGGGTCGCTCTCCGCCGAGCCCACCGTGCGCATGGCCGTGGACGAGCAGTTCTGCTCGTGGTCGGCATGGAGGATGAAGAGGACCTCGAGGGCCTTCTCCAGCACCGGGTTCACCTTGAACGACCCCTCGGTGCGCTTGAACATCATGTTCAGGAAGTTGCCGCAGTAGCTCAAGTCGTTGTCGGGCAGGACATAGTGGAGACCGGTGCGGTGGCGGAAGGCGTAGGCCGCGATGGTGGGGATCTTCGCGATGAGCCGGTGGATCTGCTTGCGGCGGGTGTCCTTGTCGCGGACCTTCTTCGACTCGGGGTAGAAGGTGGAGAGCGCCGCCACCACCGACATGACCATGCCCATGGGATGGGCGTCGTAGCGGAAGGCGTCGATCAGCTCCTTGATGTTCTCGTGCACCATGGTGTGGTGCGTGATGTCATCGGTGAAGGCCTCGTACTGGGGGCGGGTGGGGAGTTCGCCGTTCAGGAGCAGGTACGAAGTCTCCAGGTGATTCGACTGCTCGGCGAGCTGCTCGATCGGATAGCCGCGGTAGTTGAGGATGCCCAGGTCGCCGTCGATGAAGGTGATTCTGGATGTGCAGGACGCGGTGTTGGTGTACGCGGGATCGTAGGACATCAGGCCGAAATCGTCGGCCGCGACCTTGATTTGTCTTATGTCGATGGCATTGATCGTCCCGTTCTTGATCGGGATCTCGTAGGCCTTGCCGGTGCGGTTATCGGTGATCGACAGCGTGTCCTTGGTCATGTCTTTGTCTCGCGGCTCCCTTGTCCGCCTTGTCCAGGAGCGAGGCTAGCAAAGGTCGCTTAGTAGTGAAAATCAGACGGAAGCGCGGGTGGGCAGGGTGAAGCAGACCGTGGTCCCCTGGCCCCGTCCGGGCGATTCCACCCAGACCTTCCCGCCGTGGACTTCCACGATCCGCTTCACGATCGCGAGCCCCACCCCGGTTCCCCGGCTCCGGTCGTCGAGCTTCTCGAACAACCCCACCATCCGGCCGAGGTTCTCGGGGGCGACGCCCTCCCCGTTGTCCTGGACGAAGAACACGGGGCGGCCCTCGGAAGCCCCCGGACGCGACCCCACGACGATCCGCGGAGCTTTCTGATCACCCACGAACTTCGCCGAGTTGTCCAGGAGGTTCTGAAGCACCTGAACCAGGCGCGATCGATCTCCGAATACGTCCGGGAGGTTGTCCTGGATCTCCACCCGGGCCTGCGCCGCGTCCAGCCGTCCGCGCACGAGGTCTATCGCCTCCTGCGCGAGGTCCGCGAAGCGCACCCGCTCGGGGGGATTGACGATGCGCCCGATGCGCGAGAGGCTGAGAAGTTCGTCGAGGAGCTTCTGCATCCTCGCGGTCGCGCTCAGGATCCGCTCCACGTCGGCGCCGAGGCGGTCGTACCGGCCGTCCTTCACGTCTCTCTCGATGGACCCGAGGAACCCGCGCACGGTGATGAGCGGGCTCTTGAGATCGTGCGAAACCGTGTAGGTGAAACGCTCGAGCTCCGCGTTCTTCTGCTCGAGCTCCTGGATGAGCCGGTCCCGCTCGGCTTCCGCGAGCCTCCTCTCCGTGACGTCGACCACGGTTCCATTGACGCGCCGGCCCGTGTCCTCGCGCGTGGTGGAGCGTCCCTGGGCCTGGATCCAGTGGACCGAGCCGTCCGCCCAGATCACCCGGTGAAGGATCTCGAACTCGTCCTTGCCTCCCGACAGCACCTCGCTCAGCTCCTTTCCGACCGCCGCGAGGTCGTCGGGATGGACCATCCGCAGGTATCCGGCCTGGGTGCCGTCGAAGGTCTTCCCGGGCAGCCCGAAGATGGCCTGGGCGCGTTCGGACGAATGAACCTCGCGGGCGACGGGGTCCCACTCCCAGGTTCCCATCCGCGAGGCGTCGAGGGCGAGGAGGAGCCGTTCCTCGCTGGCTCGCAAGGCCTCCTGCCGCTCCCGCTCCAGCTCGTCGCGGTGGATCATGAGCATGATCGCGAGGCCGCTCCCGATGGCCACGAGGAGC
>DAORUA010000175.1:0-8057 GCA_035432945.1 Vicinamibacteria bacterium
TTCTTCTTCACCGGATCGGAGCCGGGGATCTCGGCGATGGTGTTGTAGGCGTTGAGATCGTCGTCATGGAAGCGCGCCTTCACGTCGATTTCGAGCTCGACCTCGACCTTTTTGTCCATGAGACGGGCGATGCGGTTGAAGTGCTCGGCCGCCATCACGAGGGCGAGGGGCCCGGGCTCTTCGCCCTTCTCCCGCGAGCCGCCGCCGCCGATGCGGACCATGGCCGCGTCGAGGCCGGAGGCTTCGATGGTGGCGGTGACCTTCTCCTTCGCGAGGAACTCGCGGAGGGTCTTCTGGAAGGCGAAGCGCCGGCCAAAGGCCTGCGGATCGAAGGGCTGCCCGGGCGCCGCCCCCGGCATCACGCGCGGCCGCGCAAACTCGAACTGGCTCACCTTGGCGAGCTCATCCTCGTCGTAGCGCTCGAACAGGTTCTTGTCGGGCGCCTTCAACTCGCGGGCGTCGCCGATCAGGAGGATCGCACCTTCGAGCTTGCCCTTCCACTTTTCGAGATCCGCCTCGGACTCCAGGCGGCCCGGCCGGATCACCTTGCCGCGCGTGGCGCCGTTGGTGCCGGGCGTCCAGGCCTTGGGCAGGGCGATCAGGGGAGCGGCCTGGCCCTGGGGCGAGACCATGGTGACCGACGACTTGTCGAACGACCAGCCGCGGCCAAAGGGACCCCAGGATTCGAGATGGGCGTTCGCCATTCCCCAGTCCTCGAGTTGCTTGCGCGTCCACTCGTTCGCGGTCTTGAGCTGGGGCGAACCGGTGAGGCGAGGGCCGATCACGTCGGTGAGCTGCCGCAGGGTTTCCATGACCTGGGAGTTCGAGCCGAGGGCCTCGTCGCGAATTTTTTGAATGGCCGCGTAGTCGACCTTCTCCTGGGAGAAGGCCGGGCTTGCGGCCGAGAAAGCGACCAGGGTCGCGGTGGCTAGGAATCTCATCTGGCGAGGTCTCCAAACTGGGCTTTGATGTCCCGGGCGAACTCCGCGACTCCCTCCTGCCAGGGCGGCAGGAGGATTTGCGGGGCCTGAATTGTACGCAAGACCGAATAGGGCGGGCGCGGTGCGGGCCGCGGGAACTCGCTCGAAGGCACGGGCAGGACCACGGTGTCCAGGGCAAGCTCGCGAAAGAAGCAGGTCGCGAGATCGAACCACGAGGCGCCTTCCCCGGCGCCCGCGAGGTGATACGTGCCGAAGGCCCCGGTGTCGATCAGGGTGAGGATCGCGCGGGCCAGGTGCGCGGCCGAGGTGGGCGACCCCATCACGTCGTTCACCACCTTCACTTCCTTGTGCTTGAGGGCGAGGAAGTACAGGGTCTTCGGAAAGTTGTTGCCCTTCGGTTCGTAGACCCAGGCGGTGCGGACGATGTAGTGACGCGGATTCAGTTCCGTGACCGCGACTTCGCCCGCGCGCTTGCTGCGGGCGTAGTTCGAAAGCGGCGCGGGCTGGTCGTACTCGTGGTACGGGGTGGACTTCCGCCCATCGAACACGTAGTCGGTCGAGACGTGGAGGATGGCGGCGCCCGCCTCGGCGGCGGCGAGGGCCAGGTTTCTCGGGCCCACGGAGTTTCCGAGGAAGGCGGCATCGGGGTCGGTCTCGGCGCGGTCCACATCGTTGAACGCGGCCGCGTTCAAAACGAGGTCGGGCCGGTGGGCGCGGACGGCCTCGCGAACGCCGGGAAGATCCGCGATGTCGAGGTCCTTGTGGGTAAGGGCCGCGATCGCATGGCCCCGGTTCTCGGCCTGGAGCTGACGGCCGAGCTGGCCCGCGGCGCCAAGGAGCAGGACCCGCATCAGAGGGAGACTTTCGGAAGGCGGTCGAGCAGGTCGGCGAGGGGCCGCGCGCTCCGGTCGCGAGCCGAGAGCGTCGGCTCCTTCACCGGCCACTCGATCCCCACCGCGGGATCGTTCCACAACACCGTGACTTCGTCGTTCGGGTCGTAGTAGTCGGTGCACTTGTACTCGACGTCCACCACGTCCGAGAGAACCGCGAAGCCGTGGGCGAAGCCGGGGGGCACGTAGAGCTGCTTGAAGTTGTCGCCGGAGAGCAGGGCGGAGGTCCACTGGCCGAAGGTCTTCGATCCCACCCGCACGTCCACGGCCACGTCGAGCATGGAGCCCGAGACCGCGCGCATGAGCTTCCCCTGCGGCTTCGTCACCTGCAGGTGGAGACCGCGGACCGTCCCCTTGAGGGAGCGCGAATGATTGTCCTGCACGAAGGGCCCGCGGATCCCCGCCGCTTCGTAGCGGCTGGCGCTGAAAGTCTCGAGAAAGAAGCCGCGCGCGTCCTGGAACACCTTCGGCTCGATGATGAAGACGCCCGGGAGGTTCGTCTCGGTGACCTTCAAGCCTCTTTTTCCTCGGCGACCATGCGCAGCAGGTACTGCCCGTACTCGTTCTTCGCCATGACCCGTCCGGCCCGTTCCACCTCGTCGATGGACATGAAGCCCATCTTGAACCCGACCTCCTCGGGACAGGCGACCTTCAACCCCTGGCGCTCCTCGATGGCCTGGATGAAGGTGGACGCCTGCAGGAGCGACTCGTGGGTGCCGGTGTCGAGCCAGGCCATCCCGCGGCCGAGGATGACCACGTTGAGATCGCCCTGCTCCAGGTACTTCCGGTTGACGTCGGTGATCTCCAGCTCCCCGCGCGGGGAGGGGGCGAGGGCGGCTGCGATGTCGAGGACGCGGTTGTCGTAGAAGTAGAGGCCGGTGACCGCGTAGCTCGACTTCGGCTGCTTCGGCTTCTCCTCGAGACTGGTGGCGCGTCCGGCGCCGTCGAAGGCCACCACACCGTAGCGCTCCGGATCCTTCACCCGATACGCAAACACGGTGGCGCCCGAGGGACGCTTCGCCGCGGCCTGCAGATCGCGGGGCAGACCGTCGCCATAGAAGATGTTGTCGCCGAGGGCGAGGGCGACCGGGTCCTGGCCCACGAACTCCCGGCCGATGATGAAGGCCTGAGCGAGGCCGTCCGGGCTCGGCTGCACCGCGTATTCGAGACGGATCCCGAACTGCGACCCGTCCTTGAGCAGACGCTTGAAGCCGTCCTGATCCTCGGGGGTGGTGATGACCAGGATGTCGCGGATCCCCGCGAGCATGAGGGTGCTGAGCGGGTAATAGATCATCGGCTTGTCGTAGATGGGGACAAGCTGCTTGGAAACCGCGAGAGTCAGCGGGTAGAGGCGCGTGCCCGAGCCGCCCGCGAGGATGATGCCTTTGATGATGGTCTCCAGTGTCTGGTTCGGAGGTCAGGCCTTCACGGCGTGGCCCAGTCGTTCGCGGTCGTACTTGCCGCGGGTTACCGCGGAGGTCCAGTCCGCGTTGTCGAGATACCAGCGCACGGTGAGCCTCAGGCCCGCCTCGAAGGGGTGCTGCGGTCCGAAGCCGAGCTCCTGCCGGATCTTGCTCGCGTCGATCGCATAGCGCCGGTCGTGGCCGGGCCGGTCCTTCACGAAGGTCTTGAGGTCGGTGTAGGCCTTGAGCCCCTGGTCGGTGAGCGCCGGGTTCGAAAGGGCCGGCCGCTCGGCCTCGATGGCCGCGCACAGCGCGTCCACCACCTGCAGGTTCGTGCGCTCTGAATTCCCGCCCACGTTGTACTTCTCCCCCACCTTCCCCTTCTTCAAGACGGCCAGGATGGCGTCGCAGTGGTCGGTTACGAACAGCCAGTCCCGGATATTGCCGCCGTCGCCGTAGATGGGGAGCTTCTTCCCCTCGAGCGCGTTCATGATCATGAGCGGGATCAGCTTCTCGGGGAACTGGTACGGGCCGTAGTTGTTCGAGCAGTTCGTGATCAGGGTGGGCAGGCCGTAGGTCTCGTGCCAGGCGCGGACGAGGTGATCGGCCGAGGCCTTGGTGGCCGAGTAAGGCGAGTTCGGAGCGTAGGGCGTGTCCTCGCGGAAGGCCCCGGTCTCACCCAGGGAGCCGTAGACCTCGTCGGTGGAGACGTGGAGGAAGCGGAAGGCCTCGCGCTCCTCTTCCGAAAGGGTGGCGAAAAGCGCCCGCGAGGCTTCGAGCAGCTCGAAGGTGCCGGTCACGTTGGTGCGGACGAAGTCGCCGGGGCCGTCGATGGAGCGGTCCACATGGCTCTCGGCCGCGAAGTTCACGATCGCCTGGGGTCGGTATTCGGAGAAGAGGGCCCGCACCGCGTCGCGGTCGGCGATGTCGCCCCGCACGAACGACACCCGGTCGTCCGCGAAGAGATCCTCGACGCTCTCGAGGTGACCTGCGTAGGTCAGGGAGTCGAAGACGATCAGCCGGTGGGAGGTGGTGGCGAAAGCCTGGCGGACGAAGTTCGATCCGATGAACCCGGCGCCGCCGGTCACGATCCAGGTGCTCAACCGCGGCTCCGGCGAGAGAAGAGAGAAGAAGTCATTTCCGAGGCGAAGCTTAGCCGTCCGGCGGGGCCCGCGCCGACCCCGGTCCCCCGCGGACATTCGAGGAACGGCCATAGACTTCGCCCGGTCCCACGCCGACGACCGAATGGAGCAAACGATGAACCACCTCCTCATGGCCCTTTTCGCCGCGGCCCTTCCCGCGGACGCGACTCAATACAAGGAGCCGCCGGCGCCCATACCGGCGATCCTCGACGCGGCGCCCTCGCCGAACGTGCGCCTCTCCCCGGATCGCCAGTGGCTCCTGGTCATGGAACGGCCGGCGCTTCCCCCCATCTCGGAAGTGGGCGCTCCCGAACTGCGCCTGGCCGGGATCCGCATCAACCCGAAGACGTACGCGGGATCGCGCGACGCTTTCATGACCGGTCTCAAGCTGATCGCGGTCCCGGCCGCGACCCCCGCGGCCGCGAAGGGCAAGACCCCGAAGAAGGCTGCCCCGGCACCGACCACACTGCCGAAGGCGGTGACGGTTCAGGTTCCCGGGGGCCGGAGAATCGTCCAGGCCTTCTTCTCCCCCGACTCGAAGTCGCTCGCGATCATCCTCGGGACGGACGACGGCCTCGAACTCGCGGTCGCGGACGTCGCCACCGGCGCGGCCCGGAAGCTCACCGACGCGAAGCTCTCGGGGGTCTTGACCTCGCCCTGCTCGTGGTCCGCGAACATCGCGCTCGTCTGCCTGATGCGCGCGGAAGGCAAACCGCCGCAAAAGCCCGTCATCCCCAACGGCCCGGCCATCCAGGAGACCCGGGGCGGCTCCGCGCCCAACCCGACCTACCAGGACATGCTCCAGGACCCGGGCGACGAAGCCCTCTTCGAGCACTACGCGACGTCCCAGCCGATGCGGATCACCCTCGACGGCGCCGCGGTTCCGATCGGGCCGTGGAGCCTGTACCGCCGGGTCCTGCCCTCGCCGGATGGACGCTACGTGGTGGTTCAGAAGATCGCGCGTCCCTTCAGCTACGTGGTCCCCTTCAGCCGCTTCCCCACCACGACCGAAGTGTGGAACTCGGACGGCACCCTCGCGAAGCGCGTCGCCGACACGCCGCTCCAGGACGGGATCGCCATCTCGAACGACGCGGTTCCCGTGGGCCCTCGCGACATCTGGTGGCGCGGCGGCGCGCCCTCGACCCTCACCTGGGCGGAGGCCCTGGACAAGGGCGATCCCAAGAACCCCGCGGCGAAGCGCGACGCGTTCATGACCCTCAGCGAGCCTTTCACCACAGCGCCCCGGACCGTGGTCGAACTGGAGTACCGGTACGAGGGAGCGGAATTCGCCGCCGACGGCGCGGCCATCGTGGGCGAACGCTGGAACAAGACCCGGAGGACCCGGACCTGGCGCCTGCGCACGGGCATGGGACCGGAGCTTCTGTTCGATCGTTCGTCCGAAGACCGGTACGGCGATCCCGGCGATTTCCTGACCACTCATGGGAGCTACGGCTCCGTCCTCCTCGCCTCGGCCGACGGCAAGGCTCTTTACCTCGCGGGGCTCGGCGCTTCGGCCGAGGGCGATCGGCCCTTCGTTGACAGCTACGACCTCCTCACGAAGAAGACCACGCGTCTCTTCCGTTCCACCGCTCCGAGGTACGAACAGCCGGTCGCCCTTCTCGACGCCGGCCGCACTCTCCTGCTTCGCCGGGAGTCGGTGACCGAGCCGCCCAACTACGTCCTCGCGAACCTGGTCACGAAGGCGGAAACGCGCCTCACCGATTTCAAGGACCCCACCCCGCAACTCGGCGAACTCAAGCCCGAGGTCCTCCACTACAAGAGGAAGGACGGGGTCGACCTCACCGCGAACCTGTACCTGCCGAAGGGCTACACGAAGGAGCAGGGACCGCTGCCCTTCCTCCTGTGGGCCTACCCGCAGGAGTTCAACTCCGCCTCGGCCGCCTCCCAGGTGAGCGGTTCGCCCTACCGCTTCCAGCGGCCACAGGGGGCCTCGCACCTCTTCCTGCTCACCCTCGGCTACGGCATCCTCGACGATCCCAAAATGCCCATCGTGGGCGAGAACGGCAAGGAACCGAACGACACGTACATCCCGCAACTCGTGGCCTCGGCCGAGGCCGCGGTCAAGGCGATCGTGGACCTCGGCGTCGCCGACCCGAAGCGCATCGCGGTGGGCGGCCATTCCTACGGCGCGTTCATGACCGGGAACCTTCTCGCCCACACCGACCTTTTCGCGGCGGGCATCGCGCGCAGCGGGGCCTACAACCGGACGCTCACCCCCTTTGGATTCCAGGCCGAGGACCGGACGTTCTGGCAGGCCGAGGACACGTACATGGCCATGTCGCCCTTCGCCTTCGCGGACAAGATCAAGGAGCCGATCCTCCTCATCCACGGCGCGGCCGACACCAATACCGGCACGTACCCGATCCAGTCGGAGCGCTTCTTCGCGGCGCTCAAGGGACACGGAGCCACCGCGAAACTGGTGTTCCTCCCCGCCGAGGCCCACGGCTATCGCGCGCGCGAGTCGGTGGGACACACCCTGTACGAAACCGCGAACTGGCTCGACACCTACGTCAAGAATCGAAAATAGCGTCCTGTTGATCAACCTCGCGGTCGGGCTGGGAATCGCCGCGCTGCCCTTTCTCGCAAGCGGCGTCTTCCGCGCCTCGGACCTTCCGCCCATCCTCGCGTACCTGCTCTTTCCGGGGCGGGATCTGCTGTGGCTCCTCGGGGGAATCGTGGTCCTGTGGACCGCGCTGAGCGATCGGTTCCCCGTCGAGCCCGCGGTGGGCCGACTCGAAGCGATCACCGGCCATCGCGCCTTCGCCCTTGTCGCGCTTCTCGTCATCGCGGTCATCTCCTTCGCGCGGGTGCCTCAGCAGGAGAAGGAAGCCGAGGCCTTCGGCGGCGACGAGCCGAAGTACCTGCGCATCGCGTTCAGTCTCCTGCGGGACACCGACGCGGACATCAGCGGAGGACGGACGGAAACGCCCGACTTCGCCACGAGGATCCAGCAGGTCAGGAACCTCGCCCTGGTCGGCCGGGACTCCGTGGCGAATCTCTTCCAGCCCGTCGTCATTCCGAAGGACCATGCATGGAACGCGGGCAACTGGACGGTGCGAGCCCTCGATGGCGGCCTCTACCACCTTCAGCCGCCGGGCCTCCCCGCGCTGGTCGCGGTGGCTCTCGGCATCGGCGAGACGATCCTGCCCGGACGCGATCCGGGGATCTACGTCTTCGTCCTGCTCGCCCTGGTCTGGATTCTCGCGGCGAGGGAGCTGTGGCTCCTGTCCCTCGACATCACCGGCGACTCTCTCGGCTCCGCGGTGCTCGTGGCCCTGGTGTTCCTCTCCGCCCCGGCCTGGGTGGGCGGCTATCAGCTCTTCCCCGAAGCCCTCGCCCTGCTCCTCTTCCCGTGGCTGTCCCGAAGGCTCCGCACCAGCGATCGTCTGCTGGCACCGGCGACCGCTCTCGCCTGCGGCCTGGTGAGCGGGTATCTCCTGTGGATCCATCCGAAGCTCACCGTGGTCGCCGCCTTGTTCGCGCTGATCGGCCTGCTCCGGCCAAACACCTCGACCCGGGCCCGGCTGTGGTTTGGGGCGGGCTTCTTCATCACCGCATTCACCTCTCTTCTTTATTGTCACCACCTCTCGGGCCTCTTCCGACCGGAAGGCCTCTACATCCGCCAGGCCGAGGAATACGTGGGCTCGCCGAATCCCCTTT
>DAORUA010000176.1:0-2512 GCA_035432945.1 Vicinamibacteria bacterium
CGAAGCGGTACTCGGCGCTTGACTCGAAGCCGGAGAGCTGGGCGAGGAGGGCGAGGGAGACCCCGAACAGGACGAGGGTCAGCCCGAGGGAGAAGCGCTTGACCGTCTCGTTCGACATGCCGCGGCCGAGGAGGAGAACGAGCGCTCCCGCGAGCGGGGCCAGGATCAGGAGGGAAAGGAGACCCATTCGTTCCTACCTGTTCGCCCAGAGGATGGCGCTGAGCAGGGCCACCGCGCCCGCGAGTATGGATATGGCGGAACCGCGCACCAGGCCGTTCTGCAGGAGCCTGCCGCCCTGGGAGACGTCGTTCGTCATCTGGGCGAGGCCGTTCACGACCCCGTCGATCCAGCCCGCGTCGACCTTCTTCCACAGGACGCGCTCGGAGACGTCGACCACGCCGTTCGTGCCGTTGCGGACGAACGAGTCGTAGGCGTCGTCGAAGCCCCATTTCGCCTCGAGCAGGTCCTTGACCCCCGCGTACTTCGCGGCGATCTTCGCGGGAAGCTCTCGGAGAGCGCCCGCGTACATCAGGAAAGCGATCCAGACTCCCATGGCCGCCACCGCGGTGGCCAGATACGGCATCCAGGCGACGTGCTCGATCGTCTCCTCGACCCGGATCGCCGGCTCGACGAACTGCGGGATGTGGATGTAGCCGGCCAGAACGGACCCGATCGCGAGGATGAAGAGAGGGATGAGCATCACCGCGGGCGACTCGTGGATCCCGCCGTGGCCATGCCCATGACCGTGGTCGTCAGCCTTGTGATCGGCGCCGTGACCGTCGTGGGCGCCATGCGCGGCCGGGGCCTCGTGCTTCTGCTCGAGGGTTCCCCGGTACTCGCCGGTGAAGGTCATGAAGAACAGGCGCGACATGTAAAACGCGGTGAGGCCGGCGGTCAGCAGGGCGAGACCGAAGAGGAACTTGTTCTCCCCGAACGCGGCGAGGAGGATCTCGTCCTTGCTGAAGAAGCCGGAGAGGAAGGGCGTGCCGATGATGGCGAGCCACCCCGCGGTGAAGGTCCAGAAGGTCCAGGGCATCCGCGTCCGCAATCCGCCCATCTGACGCATGTCCTGCTCGCCCGACAGGCCGTGAATGACCGAGCCGGAACCGAGGAACATGAGGGCCTTGAAGAAGGCGTGGGTCACGAGGTGGAAGATGCCCACCCCAAAAGCGCCCACCCCGCAGGCCAGGAACATGTAGCCGAGCTGGGAGACCGTGGAATAGGCGAGGACCTTCTTGATGTCGTTCTGGACGATGGCGATGGTCGCGGCGACGAAGGCCGTCACCCCGCCCACCGCCGCCACCACCCACATCGCGGTTTCGGAGAGATGGTAGACCGCGCCGAGCCGGGCCACCATGTACACGCCCGCCGTCACCATGGTGGCGGCATGGATGAGGGCGGACACCGGCGTCGGGCCTTCCATCGCGTCGGGCAGCCAGACGTGGAGGGGGATCTGCGCGCTCTTGCCGCAAGCCCCGATGAACAGGGCGATGGCGATGAGGGTCAGCGGTCCGAAGACGCCGAACTCCTCCCTCTGCATGGTCGCGACCCCGGTGGAGATCTCCATGAGGCTCAGCGTCCCGAGCTTCGCGGCGGCGAGGGCCATGCCGATGATGAGGCCGGCGTCTCCCACCCGGTTGACGATGAAGGCTTTCTTGCCCGCGTCCGACGCGCTCTTCTTCTTGAACCAGAAACCGATCAGCAGGTAGGAGCACAGTCCGACACCCTCCCAGCCCACGAACATCAGGGGCAGCGAGGAGCCGGTCACCAGGACCAGCATGAAGAAGGTGAAGAGGTTCAGGTAGGAGAAGTACCGGACCCGCTCCTCGTCGTGGGACATGTACCCGATCGAGTAGAGATGGATCAGCGAACCGATGCCGGTGACCACCAGCATCATGGTGCTCGACAGCGGATCGATCAGGAGAGCCAGGGGAACGGTGAAGCCGGCCACGTCGATCCAGTTGAAGGCCATCAGCGAGGGCTGGACGAAGTGAAGCCCGTGGTCGCCCGCGGGCAGGGACAGCAGGCTTCTGACCGTCAGGAGGGCGAGGAACAACGAGGCGAAGGTGCAGCCGGTCGCGAGGACCATCATCCCCTGCTGCTGGCCCTGCTTCTTGGCGAGCCCGCCGAAGAAAGCGAGAACGATGAAGCCGAACAGCGGCATGAAGACCACCATCCAGGGGGCCCAGAGCACGATCTGATCGGGAGCAAACATGTTCTTCGCCTAGCCCTTCAGCAGATTGAAGCTGTCCACGTCGAGATCTTCGCGGTTTCGCTGGAGGGCGATCACGATGGCGAGGCCCACCGCGGCTTCCGCGGCGGCCACGGTGAAGACAAAGAAAACCAGGATCTGGCCGTCGATGGTGCCGTGCGCGCGGGAGAACGCCACGAAGGCGAGATTGACCGCGTTCAGCATCAGTTCCACGCACATCATGACCGTGATGACGTTGCGGCGCACGAACACGCCCACCGCGCCGATGACGAAGAGGAACGCGCTCACCGCGAGGGCCAC
>DAORUA010000176.1:2612-8040 GCA_035432945.1 Vicinamibacteria bacterium
CCCCTGCCAGACCACCATCACGGACTGCACGGCGAGGACGATGCCCAGGATGATGCCGGCGCGTCCGATGCCGCCCATACGATCTCCCTCCTCCTGCTTCGCGTTGAGGAGCATGATGACGAAGAGGAACAGGACCATGATGGCGCCCGCGTACACCACGATCTGCAGCACCGCGATGAACCCGGATCCGAGCATCGCGAACATCACGGCCAGCGAGCACATGGTGATGATGAGCGAGAACGCGCTGTTGATCGGGTTCCGCTGGGAGATCACGAACAGGCCGGAGGCCAGGGCCACGAGGGCGGCGCCGTAGAAGAGGATGACGTCGAGGATCATCGCGACACCTGCCCGGCCGCGGGTGCGATCACGGCCACCGTGGAAGGAGGCGCCTTCTTCTCCCCGAAGAACGCGGTCATGCCCGAGAAGAAGACCACCCAGATCGCCGCCGCGGGAATCAGGCGCTTCCAGCCGAAGTTCATGAGCTGGTCGTAGCGGAACCTGGGAACGGTGGCGCGCAGCCAGATGAAGACGAAGAGCAGGAAGAACATCTTCCCGAAGAACCAGAGGGGCGAGTTGGGCAGGATCCCGGGAAGCGGCGAGATCCAGCCGCCCAGGAACATGCTGGAGGCGAGCGCGCACACCGTGATCATGTTGATGTACTCGGCCATTTGCATCAGCGCGAACTTCATCGAGGAATACTCGACGTGGAACCCGGCCACCAGCTCGGTCTCGCCTTCGGGCAGGTCGAAGGGAGTGCGGTTCACCTCCGCGCAGGCCGCGATCATGTAGATGACGAAGGCCGGGAACTGCATGAGGAACCACACCCACGGGTTCATGCGCTCCGCCGCGGCCACGATGTCGTTGAGGCGGAACGAGCCCGCGGCCATGATCACGGAGACCCAGGACATCCCGAGCGCCAGCTCGTACGAGAACATCTGGGCCGAGCTGCGAAGCCCGCCGATCAGGGCGTACTTATTGTTGGAAGCGTAGCCCGCGAAGACGATCCCGTAGACCCCGAGGGCGGTGATGGCGAAGATGAAGAGGACGCCCACGTCGAGGTCGGCGATCTGGATGTTGAGGGGCCGCCCGAAGAGCGACACCTGCCCGTAGAACGGAAGGACCAGGGGGCCGCCGTAGGGCACGACCGCGAGCGAGACGTAGGCGGTGATCAGCGCCACCACGGGTGCTGCGAAGAAGAGGAACTTGTGCGCGCCCTCCGGCATCAGCTCTTCCTTGAAGAACAGCTTGATTCCGTCGGCCGCGGGCTGCAGGATGCCCCAGGGACCGGTCCGATTGGGACCGCGCCGGAACTGCATGAAGCCGAGGATGCGCCTCTCGATGTACGTCATCAGCGAGAAGACCAGGAGCAGGACGTTGAAGATGACCGCGAGCTTGATGATCCCGATCAGCGCGTCGATCGCGATTTCCTTGTTGGCGGGCGAGAGGAGCAGTTCCATGACCGGGCTCAGCCCCTGCCCTTGGCGGCCGCGAAGGTCTCGGCCTTCACCGTCCACGACTCGTGGTTCGTGATGTAGTACTCGAACTCGTCGCGGAACTTCGCCATGGACGAGAGCACCGGGGTGATCGCGGCGTCGCCGAAGGCGCACAGGGTGCGGCCGGCGATCGAATCGCACACGCTCTTGAGGGTGTCGAGGTCCTTCATCTCACCCTTGCCGGTCTCGATGCGCGTGAGCATCCGGTAGAGCCACCCCGTGCCTTCGCGGCAGGGCGAGCACTTGCCGCAGGACTCGTGCTTGTAGAAGGCGCTCAGGTTCCGGGCGAGGGCGACCATGGAGCGCGAGTCGTCGGCCACGATGCAGCCCGCGGAGCCGAGCATCGAGCCCGCCTTCATGACGCTGTCGAAATCGAGCTGCACGTCGAGCTCGTTCTCGGTCAGCATGGGCACGGACGAGCCGCCAGGGATGACCACGCGGACCTTGCGTCCGTCGCGCGGACCGCCCGCGTAGTCGTAGATGAGCTGCCGCAGGGTGATGCGACCGAGGTTCGCCTCGTAGCTCCCGGGGCGCTTCACGTCCCCGCTGATCGAATAGAGCTTCGGCCCGCCGTTCTTCTCGGGACCGAGGGACGCGAACCATTCGGCGCCGCGTTCGAGGATGAAGGGCACGTTGCAGAGGGTCTCGACGTTGTTGACGATGGTCGGGCAGCCGTAGAGGCCGGCCACCGCCGGGAAGGGCGGCTTCAGGCGAGGCTGACCGCGCTTGCCTTCGAGGCTTTCGAGGAGGGCGGTCTCTTCCCCGCACTCGTAGGAACCGGCGCCGCGGTGCAGCACCACTTCGATGTCGATGCCGGTGCCGAGGATGTTCTTCCCCGCGTACCCCGCGGCGTACGCCTCGGCGATCGCCTTGTTCAGGGTGCGCGCGCCCTCGTGGAACTCGCCGCGTATATAGATGAAGGCGATCTTCGACTTGATCGCGTGGGCCGAGATGATGCTCGACTCGATCAGGAGGTGCGGATCCTTCTCGATGATCACACGGTCCTTGTAGGTCCCGGGCTCGGACTCGTCGGCGTTCACGCAGAGGTAGCGAGGCTTGGGAGAGTCTTTGGGCAGGAACGTCCACTTGAGACCGGTCGGGAAACCGGCTCCCCCGCGACCGCGCAGGCCGGACTTCTTGACCTCGTCGACGATGAAGTCGGGCGCCATCTCGAGGTATTTCTTGAGATTCGCGTAGCCGCCGTTCTTCTTGTAGACCTCGATCGACTGCGAACCCGGCGTCCAGACGTTCTTGAAGAGCACCGGCTCGCCCGGGCTCTTGGGCCACTCGAACGGGCGGTACACCGTCTCCCCCGCGAGCACCCGGTCCATATCTTTGTCGGTCGCGTTCTCCAGCCACTCGCCGTTCACCTGGACCGCGGGAGCGCCGCCGCAGGCGGCCAGGCACTCGACCGGCTTGACCGTGAACTTCCCGTCGGCCGTGGTCTCGCCCGGGCTGATCCCGAGCTTCTTGCACGTCCGCTTCATCAGCCCCTCGGAGCCGCCGAGCGCGCACGAGATCGTGGTGCAGACCTCGATCACCGTCTTCCCCTCGGGCTTGAGGTTGAACATGGTGTAGAAGCTCGCGGTGTCGTGCACCTGGGCGGTCGACACCCCCAGGATCTCCGCAATCTCCGCTATGGCCTCGGGGCTGATGTAGCCGTCCTGCTCCTGGGCAAGCCGGAGCGCGGGCAGAAGCGCCGATCGTCGGACCGGATACTTCGCGATCGTGGCGTCGAGCTTCGTGCGGTTTTCTGCGGTAAAGGGCATTGGTTGTTTTTGTTTCGACCGGAAGCTCCAGGGCGCCGTGGCTACAGTCGTGCTACCACTCGAACGCGCCCGACTTCCACGCGTAGGCAAAGCCGGAACCCAGCAAGCCCATGAAGACCATCATCTCGACGAAGCCGAAGATCCCCAGCTCCTTGAACACGAGGGCCCAGGGATAGAGGAACGCGGCGTCCACGTCGAAGAGGATGAAGAGCATCGCGACCAGGTAGAACTTGATCGGGAATCGCTCGGAGAGTTTCGCCACCGAGGGCACACCGCACTCGTAGACCGCACTCTTGGCCGCGTTCGGCCGCGGACGGCCGAGCAGCCAGGACACGATGACATTGAAAAGCGCGAAGCCAGCAGCGGCCAGAAACAGCATCACCACCGGGAAATAGGCGGGCAGGCTCGAGGTGGCTGCGATGGGCGTCATCTAGGTTGTCGTGGCTTCTGTTTCTTGATCGCGGTGGTGGTGTCGACGCGCCTTTTTTGGTGCGCGCCACGGTCATGACGAAAGCGGGCGGACTATATGTTGGCTGTGGGGAGAGGTCAAGGATTCGAGCAAGAACTGCGAGGATCAGAATCCGCGACTGGTTGCACCGCGGATGGTCGACACGGCTAGATCTTGGGCTCGCCGCGTACCCACCTTCCACGAGGGAGTAGGCTCCGCTCTGCCCCGCTTCAAGGAGAACACCATGGAATCAGTCGCCCGCGTCACCGAGATCACCGCCCGCTCCCCCAAGAGCTTCGAAGATGCCCTCAAGGTGGGAATCACCCGCGCCACCAAGACCCTGCGAGGCGTCACCTCGGCCTGGATCAAGGAGCAGAAGGTGGAGATCAAGAAGGGCAAGATCGTCTCGTACCAGGTGAACATGCTCGTCACCTTCGTCATTGACTAGGCGCGCCCTTCTCGCCCTCGGCCTCCTCCTCGCCCTGGCGCCCTCGGCGCGGGCGGGAGGGTTCTGGAAGCCGTTCCTCGCCGGGGCCGCGTCGGGCTTCGCCATTCACGAAGGCAGCCATCTCCTCTTCGACGCCGCGTTCGACGCCGAACCCCGCCTGAAAGGCGTCAGCTTCGGCCCCATCCCCTTCTTCGCGGTCACCCACCGCAACGGCCTGCCCGCGAACGAGGAGGCGCTCATCTCCGGCGCGGGATTCCTCTCCCAACACGTCACCTCCGAGACCGTCCTCACCCGTCGGGCCCCGGAGGACGAGATCTCCCCATTCGAGAAAGGCCTTCTCGCCTTTCACGTCGCGACCTCGGTCGCGTACGCGGGCGCGGCCTTCACGCGCTACGGCCCTCACGAACGCGATACCCGCGGGATCGCGGACGCCACCGGAACCGATGAGCGCGTGATCGGCGCCCTCGTCCTCGCCCCCGCGGTTTTCGACACGTGGCGCTACAAGCGGCCGAACTCGCGGGCCGCGAAGTGGGGTTCGCGGCTGTCCAAGGTCGCGTATCTCGGCGTGATTCTGTTCAAGGACTGACGCCACCGCCGCGCCTGAGAGAATGGCCCGATGAGATTTGCCATCGTCGGTTCGGGAGCCGTGGGCGGGTACTACGGAGCGAAGCTCCAGCGCGCGGGACACGACGTCACCCTGATCGCGCGCGGGAAGAACCTCGCCGCTCTTCGCGAGAGAGGCATGTCCGTAGAGAGCGCCGCCCTGGGCGACTTCCAGGTCAAGCCGCGCGCCGAGGAATCCGCGGCGGGAGTTCGCGACACCGACGTGGTCCTGCTCGCCACCAAGACCTACGACAACGACACCGCGATACCGATCGTGAAGCAGCTCCTGGATCAGGGCGCCCCCGGCGCGTATGTGCTCAGCCTGCAGAACGGCGTTTCCAGTCCCTATGCCCTGGCCGAGGCCGTGGGCGAAGCCCGCGTGATGGCCGGTCCAACCTATGTGGCCACGGCCCTCGTCGAGCCCGGGCGGATCGTGCAGACCGGCGCCCATCGCCGGATCGCTTTCGGCGAGGTCTTCAACATCGGGAGCCACCTGTCCCCGCGGGCCGCGGCCCTGCACGAGGCGTTCGTGGGAGCCGACATCGTGTCCGAGCCCCACGCGGACGGGCGCGTCCCCCTCTGGCAGAAGTACGCGTATCTCGGGCCGTTCGCGGCGTTCACCGGCGCCGCCCGCCTGCCCATCGGACCGTTGTGGGCGGACGCGGGG
>DAORUA010000177.1:0-5409 GCA_035432945.1 Vicinamibacteria bacterium
CCGCCACGAAGCTGCCCACATCGCGGCCCCGGACGTTCCTCTGGACCCCCAGTCGACGCTGTCCGCTCTCGTGGTTCACCGCCTCCGGGCCCTGGAGGGTGCGGATGTCCGAAACGCTCGCGAGCGGCACCTTCTCCCCACCGGGGGCGGTCAGCAGGAGCTGCCCCAGCCGCTCCGGGTCGCCGCGCACGTCGTCCGGGAAGCGCACCACCACGTCGAACCGGCGCGGACCATCGAGGATTTCGGTGGCGGTGGCGCCCCCGATCGCGGTCTCCACCAGCTCGCGCACGTCGGCCACGTTCAGGCCGTAGCGCGCGATCCGGGAGCGGTCGACGTCGATCTGCACCTGCGCCGCCCCGGAGAGAACCTCGACCTGCAGGTCGGCCGCCCCTCGCACCTCGTCGAGCACCGCCCGGATCTGCTCCCCCACCCGTTCGAGGGTGGCGGGGTCGGGCCCGAACACCTTCACCGCAACGTCCGCCTTCACCCCCGAGACCACTTCGTCGAGGCGCATGGCCATGGGCTGCGTGAAGTTGCTCGCGACCCCCGGCATCTCCGCGAGCGCTGCCGCCATGTGGTCGATCAATTCCTCCTTGGACCAACCGCTCTTCCAGTCGTCCATGGGATGCAGATTCACGTAGACGTCGCCCTGGTAGATGCCCATGGCCTCGGTGGCCACGTCGGGGCGGCCGAGCTTGGTGACGACCTGCTTCACCTCGGGGAAGCGCAGGATGATCTGCTCCACCCGGGTGGAGATGGCCGCCGACTCCTCGAGCGAGATCGACGGGAGCTTGCGGGTCTCGACCAGGATCGCGCCCTCGTCGAGGCGGGGCATGAACTCGGTGCCGAGGAGGAAGACGGACCCCACCGCCACCACGACCACCGCGGAGGCCACCGCGAGCGTGCGGCGAGGGTGGTTCATGGCGTCCTCGAGGTGGGCCACGTAGTAGCGCCGCAGCCTCAGGAACCAGGCCTCCTCGCGCTCCGTGCCCTCGATCTTCAGCAGGTAGGACGACGCCACCGGGACCACGGTGAGGGCGAGGACGAGGGCCCCGAGGATCGCGGCGCAGACCGTGATCGCCATCGGGCGGAACATCTTCCCCTCGAGGCCCTCGAGAGCGAAGACGGGCACGTAGACGGCCACGATGATGAGAACGCCGAAGAGGACCGGCCGCGCCACCTCGACCGCGGCGCTCGTGAAGAACCGCCGGCGGTGGCTGGCCGGATCGGCCACGAAATCGGGCTCGCCCGTGGGGTCGTGCTCGGCACGCCTCCTTATGAAGTTCTCCATCATGACCACCGCGCCGTCCACGATCAGCCCGAAGTCGATCGCCCCGAGCGACATGAGGTTCGCGGAGACACCGAAGAAGCGCATGCCGAGGAACCCGGCCAGCATGGCCAGGGGGATGACCGCGGCCACGATGAGCGAGGCCCGCACGTCGCGCAGGAAGAAGAAGAGGACGGCGACCACGAGGAGCGAGCCCTCCAGGAGGTTCTTGGTGACGGTGTGCGACGTCCGGTCGATGACCTCGCTCTGGTCGTAGAAGGGTGCGATCCGCATGCCCGCAGGGAGGGTCTTCTCGATCTCCGCGATCCGGGCCTTCACCCGGGTGGCCACGTCCTTCCCGTTCTCGCCCTGGAGCATGATGACCATGCCGGCCACGGTCTCGCCCTTGCCGTCGCGAGTCACCGCCCCGCTCCTCGGCAGGGGACCGATGCCGACGTCCGCCACGTCACCGACCAGGACCGGGACGCCCTCCACCGAGGCCAGCACGATGCGCCGGAGGTCCTCGACGCCGGTCGCGAGGCCGCTCCCGCGCACGGTGAAGCGCTCGGAGCGGTGCTCGACGAAGCCGCCGCTGAACGAGGCGTTGTTGGCGGTGACCGCCTCGACGACCTGGTGCAGCGACAGGCCGTAGCGCTCGAGCTGCCGCGGGCGCACGACCACGTGGAACTGCTTCGTGAGGCCGCCCCAGGAGTTGACCTCGGAGACACCCTTCACCGAGCGCAGCCGCGCGCGCACGTCCCAGTCGTGGAGGGTCTTCTTCTCCATCGGGTCCGCGTCGCCCTCGACGAGGTACTGGTAGATCTCGCCGAAGGCGGTCGCCACCGGCCCGAGGGAAGGCTCGAGCCCGTCGGGAATCCGGCCGCGCGCCTCGGCGAGCCGCTCGGTCACGAGCTGGCGGGCGAAATAGACGGGCACCCGGTCCTCGAACACCACCGTGATCATCGAGAGTCCGAACTTCGAGAGGGAGCGGACCTCCGTAGCACCCGGCGCCCCCATGAGCGCGGTCTCGATCGGGTAGGTGACGCGCTGCTCGACCTCGACCGCGGCGAGGCCGGGGGCCTCGGTCACTACCACCACCTGGTTGTTGGTCAGGTCGGGGAAAGCCTCGATCGGCACCTCGCGCCAGGCCACGAGTCCGGTGACCACGAAGGCGGCGAGGCAGAGGAGGACGAAAGGCCTCTGGCGAAGGGCGGCGGCGACGAAGCGCTCGACCGGGCCCACCTCAGCCCTCCTCGGCCAGGGAGCCCTTGAGCAGCTCCGACTTCAGCAGGAAGCTGCCGGTGGTTGCGACCTCCTCCCCCGCCTTCACCCCGGCTCGGACCTCGATCCATCCCTCGGCCTCCTGGCCGAGCGAGACGTCGCGCCGCTCGTAGGCCCCCGCCTTCGTCTTCACGAAGACGAAGGGCTTGCCCTCGATCTCCTGGACCGCGGCCGAGGGCACCGCCAGCACCTCGTGGGGCTCGCCGGAGGACAGGGTCAGCGCGGCGTACATCTCCGGCTTGAGGCGGCCGTCGGGGTTCGGCACCCTGCACCGGACGGTCACGCGCCGGGTCTTCGGGTTGACGGTGTCGGCGACGAACGTGATCAAGCCCGCGAAGGTCTCACCGGGGTAGGCGGAGACCCGGATCTCGGTGTTGCGGCCGGCCCGAACCTGCGACAGCTGCGTCTCGTCGATCTCGGCCACCGCCCACAGCTCGGTGAGGTCGGCAACGACGTAGAGCGGCGTCCCGACCGTGACCGCGGTGCCCTGCGTGACAGATTGCTCGAGAACGACGCCGCGCAGCGGGCTGCGCACGGGAATGGTCTCGCCGCTCTCTCCGGTCGGGTCCTCTTTGTTCGTGACCCCGTAATGCTCGAGCGCCTCCTCGGCGCGGCGGACCTCCGTCCTCGCCATGTCAAGCTGCTCGTCGGCGGCGACGCGGTCGGCCTCGGCCCGCTGCAGGTCGTGCCGGGAGATGGCCTTTTCCGCGAGGAGCCTCTGCGCCCGCTCCTCGTTCTGCCGGGCGAAGGCCTGCTCGGTCTCGCGGCGGCGCCGCTCGGCCATGGCCTTGCGGTAGTCGGCCCAGGCGTCGTGGATCACGTGGCTGTGCAACTCTGCCAGGACCTGACCCTGGCGGACGCGGTCGCCGACCGTGGCGGGGGCCGTCACGACCATGCCCTCGACCATCGACCCGAGGCGCGCGGTCCGCTTTTCGTCGAGGGCGAGAACGCCGGGGGCCTCCACGCGGTTGGCGCGGGTGATCGCCTTGACCATCGCCGTCGAGATGCCGGCTTGCCTCTGCGCGGCTTCGCCGAGCGACACGCTCCCATCGGTCGTGGTCGGCGCGGAAGCCTCAGGCCCGCCGCCGCCCGTGCCGGCGCGCCAGACGGCGACCACGACCACGAGCGCGACGGCCCCGACCACGAGGAGGAGGAGCCGGCCACCCTTGACCGGGCCGTGGCCGTGGTGCTCGGGGGCGTGGTCGGGATCTTGCGGACTCGTCATGGCAGGACCTCCAGGCCCGCCGCGAGGCGGGCACGGCAGCTCGTGAGGAAGGCCTCCACGGTCAGGTCGAGGGCCTCCTTGCGCGACTCGGTGTTCGTGCGCTCGGCATCCACCACGCGCAGGACGTCGGTGGCGCCCTCGCGGAAGGCCGCCAGCGCGGAGCGGCGGGCCTCCTCGGCCGGGCGGACGAGGTCTTCGTCGAGACGCGCGAGGCGCGCCTGCAGGGCGCGCGCGGCCCGCACGAGGATCGCGGCCTCGGCGCGAGCCCGGGAGAGTGTCGCCTCGAGCTCGAGGTCGGCGGCCCGGGCGTCGGCCTCGGCGCGCGCGGTCGCGCGACCGTTCCGCTCGAAGACGGGCACGGTGGCGACGAGGCCGACCACCGCGGTGTCGAGGCCGGCGGTGCGCTTGTACCCGCCGGCCAGGGCGAGGTCGGGGTACCGGCGCGCCTGCTCGAGCGACATCGTGCCACGGGCTCGCGCCGCCCGGGCGCGGGCAGCGGCGACGTCGGGCCGACGGTCGAGCGCCAGTTCCGCGAGCGCCTCCGGCTCGCCCGCGGGCGGCGGCGGCAGGTCGGGTTCCTCGAGGCGGGCGCCGGCCACCGGACGCCCGACGAGGAAGGCCAGCTCGGCCTCCGCGCGCTCGCGCTCGATCCGGGCGCGGGCGAGGTGGTTGGCGGCGCGCGCCGCCTCGGCGCGGAAGCGCAGCAGGTCCGCCTCGGCGGCGTAGCCCTCTCTCACCCGCTTCTCCATCGAGACGACGATCCCGGCGAGGTTGTCCGCCTGGGCCTCGAGCGCCGCCACGAGGTCGCGACCGCGCCAGGTCTCGAGGTAGCGGCGCACCGCCTCCAGCTGGACGCCCTGCTCGGCCAGAAGCCAGCCGGCCCTGGCCTCGCTGCTCTCGCCCCGGGCCTGGGCCTTGCGGCCGCCCCGCGTGAAGAGGTCGAGCGGCTGCGTGATTACCGCGAAGACGTCGAGGTCGGTGCTCGCCACGAAGTCGTCAGCGGTGGGCCGCCAGTTCTCCATCGTCAGCTCGAGCGTCGGGTCGGCGAGGCGCCCCGCGGCCTTCGCGGATGTCTCCGCCCCCTCGGCCCGAGCGCGGGCGGCCCCGGCGATCGGCGAATGGGCGCGGGCGAGGGTCACGGCTTCGACCAGCGTAAGCGTGGCGCTGGGCGGAGGCCCGGCAGGCGCCTGCGCGAGGAGGAAGGGGAGAAGCCATGGAGTCATCGCACACCTCGGACCGGGCAGGACCTCACCCTCGAGGAGCGCCGGTCGAGGGCCGAGTGGTTGAGGAGCCGGCGTCGCAGCCCGAACTCGCGGAGCGCGCGGATCACGTGCGCATTTTATCAGCACGCCCAGAGCGGCCGATGTCGAAAAGGGAGCGACGGGAGGCGCTACCCCGCCGCGAGTGTCATCACGCCGAGATAGCGGCTCTCCCCAGCCAGGTCGAACTGCGTCGAGCACTTCCCTGCTGAGCCGGCAGCTTTCAGCTGATACCCGCGGCTGTTCGGCTCGAGCTTGTCGATGACGAACTCCCCGAAGGTATCCGTGGTCGCCCGTCCGACCTCACGACCATCCTTCTCGAGGACGACCTCGACGCCGGCCGCGCACTCCTCGACGCCCTTGACGTGGTGGACCAC
>DAORUA010000177.1:5509-8021 GCA_035432945.1 Vicinamibacteria bacterium
TCGCAGTGGTTGCACATCACGGGCAGGAAGCGCGCCTGGACGATCGGGTACGTGCCGCGCTCCTTGCGCTTGATGTCCAGCCAGTTGTGCCCCAGCACGGGCTGCGCGGCCGAGACGCCCGGGTGATCGTTCCCGATGTACTCGTCCTTCACGGCCAGGAAGCAGAGGCGGCAGTTGTCGCAACGCGCCACGTCGACGATCAGGTTCCACTTGGCCATCAGAGTGCCTCCTGCGGCTGCCAGGTATCGACACCGGTCCACTTCTCGACCTGTATTAACACTGCGTTGGGCTTCATTCCGTGCCCCTTCTTCGTGATGGAGTCCTTGGAGTTCAGCATGTTCACGCAGCCGCCGAGGTCGGTCGACCGTCCGGGTTCTCCGACGGGTTCATAGCGCGCCGACCCGGTGTAGGTGCTGACCACACCCGGCCGGAGCCGTTCCGTGACCTGGGCCGCGCAGACGATGGAGGCGCGATGGTTCCAGAGGCGGATGAGGTCGTCGTCCTTCACTCCTCTCGCCTCCGCGTCGGGGCGGCTGATCCGGGCCACCAGGTAGTAGCGGCCGTCCTTGAACACGCGGTGCTCGCGAATGTCATTGACACTGCTCCCCTCGTCGTCGCCCATGACGTGGAACGCGTAACGCGTATGCGCGGTTTGCAGCTTCAAGGGGAAGCCCGCGAGTTCCGGATTGCGCGACGGATCCTCGTAGGTCGGCATGTAACGGTTGAGGGGCGGGCGATCCGGGTCGTCGATCTTCTTGAGCGACTCGGCGATGAACTCGTACTTGCCCGACACCGTCTGCAGTCCCTCGAGGTACTTGCCCCCGTAGTCCGAGGGCAGGGGATAGGGCTCGGGCGTGTCTTTCTTCCGGCCTTCGTAGTACCAGCGGTTCGCGACCGCCTCGCGCGAAGGCTCCGGATCCGGCGGAACCACGAAGTAGCCCTTCTTGAGGAACTTCCGCCAGGTGGTGTGCTTCGCGAGGTCGGACGAGTCGAACACGCGCTTGCACCAGTCGAGTTCCGAGGTGCCCCCTTCCGAGTACATGGCTCCAAGGTCCAGTTTCGCGGAGATGGCGAGGAAGATGTCGTAGTCGGACTTCGACTCGCCGAGGGGCTCGATGCACTTGTGCTGCAGCGAGATCACGCGGTGGTTGTTCATCGAGTACATGTGATGCACGTACCCGGTGCCGACGTTGTACCACTCGCCGATGTCCCACTTCTCGAACACCGTGCAGGCGGGCAGGATCACGTCGCAGTACGGCGTCTCGCCTTCCTTCCACACCGACTGGTTGACGATGAACTCGAGGCTCGGGTGCTGGTACGCCTTGACCCAGCGGTTCCCGTTCACCATGGTGCCGAAGAGCTGGCTGCCGTACTTGTAGAGCATCCGCACCGGCACGTGTCCGGGCGAGGGGTAGAAGAAGGGGAAGAACTGCCCCTGCACCGACGCGACGTCGGTGATGTAGCCCCCCGCCTTGCCCGTGGTGATGGCCTCGGGGAACCACATCCTCGGGATGCTCTGGCGCACCGAGTTCATGGTCACGATGTGGGGCATGCGCTGATAGTTGTTGGCGGCATTCGCGCCGAAGGCCAGTTCGCCCGAGAAGGAACCTTCGCCGTAGCCCGGGAAGTAGAAGTTGAAGTCGAGGGGCGAGCCGAACTGCAGATTGCCGAAGTTGACGCCCGGACGGCCCCATCCCTGCATGGCGGCGAGGATGGTCATCATGCGCGCCCACTGCATGCCCGTCGCGGTGCGGCAGGCGCCGCCGACACCCACGCCCCAGCTGCCCGCACCGAGGTAGGTCTTCTTCGATCCCCACTCGCGCGCGAGGGCGCGGACGTCGCGGGCGGGGACGCCCGTCTCCGCCTCCTGCCACTCGGGCGTCCTGGCCTGGCCGTCGGTCTCGCCGAGGACATAGGCCTTCCACGCGTCGAACCCGTTGGTCCGCTTCGCAACGAAGTCCCTGTCATACAACCCCTCGGTGATCCAGACGTGGCAGATCGCCTGGGCGAGTGCCGCGTCGGTCCCGGGCTTCGGCGCAATCCACTTGCCGCCGAGGTGGGCCGCGGTGTGGTTCAGGTGGGGATCGATGTGGACCATCTTGATCCCGAGCTGCTTCGCCCATTCGCGCCGCTGCATCCCTTCGAAGCCGTAGGTGGTGTCCGGGTCTGACGACCAGAACACGATCATCTCGGCTTCCTTGAGGCAGTCCTCCACCGTGCCGTAGAACTCCGGGCAGCCGAGGCGCAGGCTGTTGCCCCAGTGGTGCATGGCCCCCCAGAACCAGCCTTCCCAGCTGTCGGGAGTGTGCATGAGCTTGGTGGCGCCGACGATGTTCCAGAAACGGTTGAAGGCGGAGAGGTAGTGCCCGAGGTTGCCCCACTGGTGGTGGGAGCCGTGGTCGACCGCGATAGCGCCCGGGCCCACCGCCTTGGCCCGCTTGATCTCGCTGGCCACGAGGTTCGTGGCCTCTTCCCAGCTGATGCGGACGAACTCGGACTTGCCTCGATTCTG
>DAORUA010000178.1:0-7978 GCA_035432945.1 Vicinamibacteria bacterium
TTCGTGGTGGCGCCCACCGGAAAGGTGGTCCTTCGCTATCGGCGCCTCAACTCCATGTACACCCCGACGCCCCACGATGTCTGGGACCGGTACCTGGAGATCTACGGCTACGAAGGCGTCTTCCCGGTGGCGCACACCGAGATCGGCGTGCTTGCCCCCATCGCGTCGGAGGAGATCCTCTACCCGGAGATCGCGCGCGCCTTCGCCATGCGCGGCGCGGAGGTCTTCTTTCATCCCACCTCGCAGACCAACGAGCACGCCATCGCGGCCAAGGACGTCTGCACGGTGGCCCGCGCCATCGAGAACATGGCGTACGTGGTGTCCGCGAACACAGGGGGGATCCATGGAACCGCTCTGCCCTGCGACTCGACCAACGGCGGATCGAAGATCGTGGACCACCGCGGTCTCGTGATCTCGCGGTCGGGCTTCGGCGAGACCATGACCTGCTCGGCGGAGATCGACCTCAACGCGCTGCGCAGGTTCCGGACCCGGCCCGCCATGGAGAATCTCCTGGCCCGCCAGCGCTTCGATCTCTTCGCCGAGGGGTATCGAACCCGGCAGCACTATCCCGCGAACACCATGCTCGCGGGGGTCCCGCCTCGCGCTCACTTCATCGAGACGCAGCGCGCGACCATCGCCCGGCTTATCGAGCAGGGGATCCTGCGTCAGCCGGACTGACCGACTGACCTAGACGTCGTCCGGCGCCCAGAGCTCGAATCCGACGCTGCCCGGCGCGGTTCCGGCCGCGACCGCAGCCCCGCCGATCCGGCAGACCTTCGTGTACGAGGCTCCCGGCGTCGCCTTGACCGCGGCCGCGACGTTCTTGACCTCGAAGCCGAACACGAATCGTCCGGGGCGAAGGGGACGCGCGTCGATCAGAGGGGCGCCCCGGCCATCCGGATCCGGGAAGTCGATCATCTCGAGGCGGACCGGGAACTGCGCCTCATCGGCGAAGAGGGCCAGTCGAAGCTTCGTATCCGGGCGGGGGAGATGCATGAACTCGGCCACCGTGGGCTCGGCGAAGGTGGCGTCGAGGAGGACCTTGAGGCCCGCGTCCTTCCAGAACCCGGCCGCCGCGTCCACCGAGTCGACCACGTAGACGGCGGAGTGAACTTCGGAGAAGAGGGCGTGGGCGCTCGCGTCCAGGATGCTCGGCCGCCGCTTGTCGACCTCGATCAGGACCAGGGCAAGGCCGTCGGGGCCGACGCACTTGCATTCCTTGATGGTCATCGGCCCTACCTTGTAGGCGGCGACCGGTCCGATGGCGGCATGGGTGTTCTTCACGATCTCGAGGGCCTGGACCATGTCGCGCACGTAGAGGTCCACCGCATGGGGGCCGCGGTCGAACGGGCCGCCCGCGATCTCCTCCTTATCGGTTTCGACCACGCGAATGAAACCCCTCTCCGCCCCGGGCATGCTGAGCCGCGTCTCGTTCGTCGCCCGTCCCAGGCCGTACAACTCGCGAGCCGCGAAGGCGCCGATGGCGCGGTCGCTCTCCCGGACGAAACCGAAGGCCTGGAAGAAACGGGCGGTGCGCTCGACGCTCGACGCGCCGATGGTGACGTGACTCGGACTCTTCAACATGATTTCCTCTTTACGCCGCGAACGTTAGACCCCGAACGACTCTTCCTTCAAGCTCTCGAGAACATATTCGAGGTCGAGTTCGTTCCAGTCGTACTTCACGAGGACGGGGTGCTTCCCGGTCACGTAGATGTCGGAGGAGGGCACCTTCAGGAAATCGGCGTTCATGCGCACGTGCCGGCAGGAGAACGTGCCGGCCGGGGTGGTGACCTCGGCGTCGCTGAGCGCAGTGATGCGGTAGGTCTCCATCCGGCCGAGCGGCCCGTCGGTGCCGTTCCAGAGGGTGGAGGTGTTGTAGAAGGTGCGCCGCTGCAGGCCGCCCACCTCCCAGTCGTAGTTGAGGGTGATCCAGCCGTCGAGCATCACCGAGTGCGTCACCACCGAGAAGAAGTCGGCGGGCGCCTTCACGGCCTGTACGGTGTGGCCGGTCATGGCGGTGTCGGTGGTGATGTGGAGGGTGTCGCCCTCCAGCCGAAAGTAGCCGGAGCCGACCAGGTCGCCGTTCACCTGCAGCCGCACGAAGACGTCCCTAGGGCGTCCGTCGCGCGCCTTCGTGTAGACGACATGCCGCACGAACTTCGAGTCGTCGGTGATGGCGAGTGCGGTCAGGGTCGCCGTCCCATCCCGATTCTCGGTGATCGAGAAGTCTTCGCGGCCCCGAACCGCGCCGGTGGACCGCTTCAGGTAGAGCAGGCGTCCAGTGGTGTAGCGCAGGGACATGATCCTGGTCTCCCTTCAGGCGATGATGCCGGCGGCACGGTCCTCCTCGATGCCGAGGGGAACCTTGGGCATCAGGAGAAAGAAGGCGCCGGAGATGAAGATGGGGAGGATGCCGCACAGGGTATAGGCCTTGTTCCAGTCCCCGCCGAACCAGGCCACGGCATAGGACAGGGCGAGGGGGCCGGTCGCGATTCCGAGATTCACCGCGAGCGATCCCGAGAAGGTGACCCCGGTGGCGCGCAGGCGGGCGGGGAAGTTCTCCGCGATGAAGGTGAACTTCACCGCGGTGGTCCCGTAGAAGAAGATGGTCATGAGGCAGTAGAAGAGCACGGTCGTCCAGTAGTCGCGGGCCCACCAGATCATGACGAAGAAGGCGACGGAACCGAGCCAGGCCCAGACGATGCACGTGGTCCGCCGGGAGAGGAAGAACTCGCCCACGATCGCCGCCACCACGTAGCCGATCGCCCCGACCCCGTAGGACCACCCGACCAGGGAAACCGCGTCGCGCATGGTGAAGCTGCGGAACTCCTGGAAGTAGGCGGTCAGGAGAATGGTGGAGCCGTAGGCAAAGACATGAAAGTACTCGCCGAGGAAGAGGATGACGGAGCGATAGATCATCCCGGGCGCGAACAGCTCGGTGAAACGGCCCCGCGACGCGGAAGCATCGCCGCGCGCGGTGGCGGCCTTCGCCCCCAGGAAGGCCCCGGTCTCCCTCAGGTACTTCTGGATGACGAACATGTAGGGCACGGAGAGCAGGGCCACGAAGAACACGGAGCGCCAGCCGAACCGGTCGCTCAGGAGCAGCACGAACTGCGAGGCGAGGAACCAGCCGATCGGGTAGCCGATCTGGAGGATGCCGGACATGAGGCCCCGGTAGCGGGCGGGGGTTTCCTCCACCACGATGGTGCCCACCACCGGAGACTGGATGCCTCCGGTCGCGAACCCGAGGGTGCGAAGGGCCACCACGGAGAACGTCGACCGGGCCCAGTACATGGCCGCGACGAAGCTGGAGCCGATCAGCATGGAGGTGCTGAAGACGGCCTTGCGACCCACGCGGTCGGTGAGGGAGCCGAGGGCGGCGATGCAGATTCCGGCGATGGCGAAGGTCAGGGCGATGTACCAGCCGCGCTCCTCCACCGTCCAGCCCAGTTCCTTCGAGATCTGGGGCAGCACGAAGGAGAAGAAGGCCTGGTCCATGTTCTCGAGGGAGACGCCGATCAGGCAGACCCAGAACGCGGTGGTGGGGTAGCCGCGGATCTTCTCGCGCAGGTCGCGCCACGTCTCGGAGAGGGAAGGAGTCATGCCTTGACGGTCTCCGTGAAGTGGTGCAGCACGCCATGGGGCGCCCGGATGAGAATCGATCGGATCCTCCCCTGGGGGAACAGAAGCGTCTCCGCAGGTCCCGCCACGACCTCGAGATTCGCCGCGGCCGCGACGCCCGCCACGGCATCGACGGATGGAACCGAGAACCGGAGGGCCTGAAGGCCCCGATGAGGCAGGACGGCGCGCTGGCGGAGCGATCGGAAGGAGTGCGGAGGCAGGCCGTAGTGGATCACCCCGATCATCGGGGCCCGGGCTCCGATCCCGAAGTTGGCGCCGCGCAGGAAGATCTTCTCCCTGGATCGCAGGAGCTTCTGGAAACTCTCGTTCGCGATCTCGTAGCTCAGCACGGTCGGTAGCTTCAGGGTCTCGCGATAGAAGGCGAGGGCGGAATCCCGATCCGAGACGGGCGCCGACACACCGAGAACCTCGCTGAAGGTCTGGTCGGTCACCTTCACGTACTTCGCCGGGGGTGTGTTGTGCATCTGCAGCAGCCCACACACCACGCCGTCGGGGCCCTCGACGTGGCCCTCGGTCAACCGCCCGTCCTCCGGGGTTGAATAGCTGGCGGGGGGAGCGGCGAGCCTGAAGCCCCGGGCGGCCAGGGCGGCGGTCGCCTTGCCGAGGTCAGGCACCACGAAGTCGACGACCTTGAGCGCGTCCGCGTCGGTGGGCCGTGCGCCTTCCCGTACCCCAAGGCTCGACGAATGCCGGAACTCGACGAGTCGGACCCCGACCGCGGTGCCTCTCGTGTGGAGGAGCACGGTGCGCGCCGCCCGAGCGGCCACGCCGAACAGGTCCTTGACCGCCGTGGCGCCGAGCTCCTGGTCGGCGACGAGGCCGAGGCCAAGGACGCCTTCGAACAGGTCCCGCTGCCGGGCCAGATCCCCGGTAACGATCAGCGGACCGTCGATCGAGAGGATGAGCGGGGAACCCGGCGAGGCCCGGGCGATCCGCGGGCCGCCGAGGGCGCCGAAGAGCGAGAAGCGGGCGAGAAGGTCGCGTCGTCGGATCATCGGAATGAAAGAGCCCCCGCCCGGGGTCCGGAATCGAGGGCAGGGGCGCTCAGGTTGCTTCGCTCTCGAACCTAGTTGTACGAATAGCGGAGGGTGAGCGAGAGGCGGCGGGGCGGGTTGAAGTAGCCGGAGGACATGCGCAGCCCGCCGACCGCGAAGCTGCCGATCACGTACTTCTCATCGGCGAGGTTCTCGGCGGCGGCGGTGACGCGCCAGCGGTTGTCCCTCGACTCGTAGGCCAGCGTGGCATCGAACAGCATGAACCCGTCCTCGGAGCCGACATCGGCATTGCACGACGTGTGCCAGAACCGGCCCTTGCCCGAAAGCGTGCCGCCCGCCGAGAAACGACCGCCCGCACCGGGCCGCGAGTACAGCGCCCCCACCTGGTAGCTGTAGGGAGGCGCCATCTTCAATTCCAGCTCGCGGGTCCCGGTGTTGAGGTTGCCGCACAGCGCGGTCTGGTTGAAGGTGACGGTGTCGTATCCCGTGGAGAGGAGGGAGAGCTGGCCGAAGAATTCGAGCCCGGAGCCAGGGACCACGCGGGCCTCGAACTCCGCGCCGCGGGTGTGCACGTCGCCGAGGGTCGTGCGATAGAAGTTGCCGTTCGGATCCGTGCCCGTGCCCTGGAGGTCCTTCCACTTGTTGAAGAAGACCGCGGCGTTGAGGCGCGCCTTGCCCTTCGCCAGGTCGGTCTTGGCCCCTATCTCGATGGTGTCGATCGTCTCCGGGTTGATGGGGGCGAGCGGCAGGATCGCGGCGGCGGTGTTCGATCGGCCGTCGAAGGCGCCCGACTTGAAGCCGCGGCTATAGCTGATGTAGCCCATGGACGTGGGATTGAACGAGTAGTCCGCGGCCAGACGCGGAGTGAAGGCGGACCAGCTCTTGTCGAGAGACTTCTGGACCGGGGTGGAGGTGTAGCCGGCGGGGTCGGAAGCATTGCAGGCCCGCGCGCCCCCGCCCGGGGCCACGACACCCTGCGGATTGGCGCAGGCCACGAGCTGAGCGCCGCTGGGGAGGAAGACCCGGGTGAAGAAGTCCTTGTCGTCGTTGGTGAGCCGCGCCCCGCCGGTCAGGGTCAGGCGGTCGGTGGCGGTGTAGGTGACGCTCGCGTAGCCCGCGTAGCTGCGGGTGTTTCCGTCGACCAGCCAGAAGTTGTTGCGGCCCAGGTTGTTCAGGATGAGGTTCTCGGTCTTCTGGTCGTTGTGCTCCCGGAAATAGTAGACGCCGCCCGAGTAGCGCAGCCGGTCCCGGGTCCCCTGAACCTGGAACTCCTGGGAGAACTGATCCTGGTTCTGGAGCTGGTAGAGATGAAACGCGGGTGCCCCGGTCCCGAGGAAGTTATTGACGCGCCCGTCGGCGTCAAGGAGAAGCTCGTTGAACATCGTGCGGTACGAGGTGATGGACTTCAACGTCACCCGATCGTTGAGGGCGAAGCTCAGGGTGGCCGAATAGCCGTCCTGATCGATGTCGTTGACCGGATTCAGGAGGTCGGACTGGAGGGTGCGGATGTCGCGGTCCCCGTCGAGTTGCTGATAGATGTCGGTCTTTCCCACCCCGAAGCCTGTGGGTGACGGTGGAAAAGGAGGGACGGTGGAGAGGAAGGGCGGTTGCATGACGAAGGCGACCGCGTAGCCCGGAGTCGATCCTTCCCGCGTGATGTCCGCGCTCAGGACCGCGTTGAAGCGGGGGCTGGGGAGCAGGCGTACGGCCAGCCGGCCGGCCTTGACGTCCTGGTCGTTCACGTCGGCGCTGTTGACGGTGTTGGTGTCGTAGCCGGCATGCTTCTTCAGCAGGCCGGAGAGCAGGACACTCGCTTTCTCGCCGATGGGGGCGTTGACGGAGCCGCGCAGGTCGGTGCGGCTGAACGAGCCGAACGCGCCCTCGCCGTTGGCGCGGAACCGGTTGCCCGGCTGCTTGGTCACGAGCCGAAGCGCGCCCGCGCTGGTATTCCGGCCGTAGAGGGTCCCCTGGGGCCCGCGCAGGACTTCGAGCCGTTCCAGCTCGTAGAGGTCGAATTGGGCTCCGGTCTGGCGGGGGATGTACACATCGTCGACGTAGATTCCGACCGGCGTATCGGAGGTGAAGAAGGACTCGTCCTCTCCGACCCCGCGGATGGCCGCCCGGGATCCCGATGAAGTCCCGGTGTTCTTCTCCATCCAGAGATTCGGGGTTCCATAAGACGCCTGCTGAAGGTTGGTGATCTGCTTGACCTCGAGCTGTCGGCTGTCGAAGGCGGTGACCGCCACCGGGATCTTCTGGAGGCTCTCCTCCACGCGCTGCGCGGTGACGGTGACCGCCTCCAACGCGACCACATAGGACTCGAAGGGCGTGCTCGAGGTCGGGTTGAAGATGATCCGCACCTGCCCGGATTCCGGGATGATGACGTCGCCGGTCACGGTCCTGCCTCCCACCGTCACGGAGATCTTGTGGGGCCCCGAGGACTTCGGCGCGAGGGAGGCATCGCCGGTGGTGGTGGTCTGGGTGATGGTGGAACCGTCGGGGCCGGTCAGCGTGACGGTAGCGGCCCCGGTCGCGATGATGGACACGAAGGCGGTGCCGGTCGCGCCGGCGAGGGACGCCAGGGCCAGCAAGGCCACGGCGGCGGTGACGGGGCCTCTGCGAACGAGGGTCATGATTTCTCCTGCTGAGGGGTTCGACGAGAACGTTTCGGGGACGCCGGTGGGGATCCGTGGGAGGAGCGGCCCCGAGGGTGCGTCGAGAATAGTACAAGCGGCCGGCCGTGGACTTTCCGGGCCGTGGGTTTATCTTCAGTCCATGAAGAATCTGACCGGCGGCGTGGCGGTGTCCGTCTTCCTGGCTGCGAGTGCCCTCGCGGGTCCGCCCGACCGCGAGGTGCTACGGGTGGCCGGCTGGCTGGTGGGCTCGTTCGACAACCACGCGCAGGCGGCGGCCGACGTGGCTGCGAACGCCCCCTACCAGCACGACGCGGCGATCATGGTGGCGCGCCCGATTGAGGATCCCGTCGTCTTCCAGGATGCGCTCTACCTCTACGTGGAGAGCCGGCGCGAAGGAGAGCCCAGGCCCTACTGGCAACGCGTTTACCGGCTCAAGAAGAGCGGGGGACAGGTCCGGATCGAGGTCTTCAAGATCGACGCTCAGCTGCTCGCACCCCTCGGCCTCGACCCGCAGATGCTGAGCAGCCTGAACCCCGGTGATCTCAAGAAGGAGGAAGGCTGCGACGTCATGCTCGACATCAAGGGCGATGAGTTCAGCGGTTCGACCGCGCCCCGTTCGTGCCGCTCCGACTACAAGGGGTCCGCGTATGTCTTCTCGACCATGCGCGTCACCAGGGACCTCGTGGTGCTTCTGGACCGGGGCTA
>DAORUA010000179.1:0-7856 GCA_035432945.1 Vicinamibacteria bacterium
ATGCGCGAGGCGGTGGTCACGGCCGAGAAAGCGCTGGCCCAGATGGAACGCGAGGTTGCCGCCTTCCGCTCGGACATGGCCCCGGTGTCCGCGGCCGACGCGCAGGACCCCATGCGCCTCCAGAAGCGGGACGCGCGGATCTTCGAGTTGAACAAGCAGATCGAAGCCCAGAAGATCGCGCTGGCCGACGCGAAGAAAGCGGTCGTGACCTTCGAGGAAGAGGCGCGCCGGGCCGGCGTGCCCGCGGGCTGGCTTCGATAGCCCCTCCGCTTGATCGCCTCCCCAGGGCGTCATGATTGACGTGCTTCTGGTCGAAGACAAGGAGTCTCTTCGCAACGCCTTGACCCAGACCCTGCGGGCCCACGGGCTTTCCGTCGAGGCCTGCGCCGACACCTACGAGGCGAAGCGGGCGCTCGCCCGCACCTCCTTCGGCGTGGTGCTCACCGACCTGAAGCTCCCGGCGGGAAGCGGTCTCGATGTCCTCGCCGCCGCCCTCAAGTCCGGGCCGGAAACCGATGTGATCGTCATGACCGCGTTCGGCTCGATCGAGGACGCGGTCAAGGCCATGCGCGAAGGCGCTTCGGATTTCCTCACCAAGCCGGTCGACACCGATCACCTCCTGCTCCTCGTGGACCGCGCCCTCGACCGGCGGCGGCTCAAACGCCGCGCCTTCCTGCTCGAGGAGGAATTGCAGGAGCGCATGTCCCTGCCGCGCCTGGTGGGCACGAGCGAGGGCCTCAAGGAGGCCCTGCTCCAGGTTCAACGCGTCGCTCCCTCCGACACCACCGTGCTCATCCTCGGGGAGAGCGGTACGGGCAAGGAGCTGCTCGCCCGCTCCGTCCATCAGCTCTCGCCGCGCGCCCCGGGCCCCTTCGTCGCCATCAACTGCGCGGCCATCCCCGAGTCTCTCCTCGAGAACGAGCTCTTCGGCCACGAGAAGGGCGCCTTCACCGGGGCCAACGCGCGGAAGCTCGGGCGAGTCGAGATGGCCCAGGGCGGCACGCTCTTTCTCGACGAGATCGGCGAACTCCCGCTCTCCCTGCAGCCGAAGATCCTCCGCCTGGTCCAGGAGAAGCAGTTCGACCGGGTGGGAGGCACCGAGACCCGTCAGGTGGACCTGCGCCTGGTCACCGCCACCAACCGGGACCTCCGGGCCATGGTCGCCACCCGCGAATTCCGGGAGGACCTGTACTTCAGGCTCTCCGTCATCGAGATCAGGGTCCCGCCCCTGCGCGCGCGCCGCGACGATATCCTGCCCCTCGCCGAGTCCTTCCTCGAAAGATTCTCGCGCGACGCGGGCCGCCGCCGCCCCCTGACCCTCTCCCCCGGCTCAACCCGGGCGCTCCTGAGCCACGCCTGGCCGGGGAACGTCCGGGAGCTTCAGAACAGCATCGAGCGCGCGGTGATCCTGTGCGGCGGGGACGTGGTCGAGCCCGAGCATCTCCGCATCGATGCCCAGGTCTCGCCCAGGCCCTCGATCGCCGACGTCATCGAGCTGCGGGGCTCGATCGGCGAGGTCAGGGATCGCGCGGCCGACGCCGCGGAGGCGGAGATGGTGGCGCGGGCCCTGTCCGCCGCGGACGGCTCGTTCGAAGGAGCCGCCGAGGCGCTGGGTCTTTCCAGCAACGCCCTCCGGAAGCGCATCAAGCGGCGCAGCCCGGACGACGAACCGGACGGGGCCTAACTCGCCTCCAGCGGCCTCATCTTCTTGTAGCGATCCTCGGAGGGGAGGATCCGCTTGCGGAGGCGGATCGACTGCGGCGTCACTTCGACGAGTTCGTCGGTGGAGATGAATTCGAGCGCCTGCTCGAGGGTGAGCTGCCGGTGCGGGGTCAGGCGCAGGGCGTCATCCGCGCTCGACGCGCGCATGTTCGTGAGCTTCTTGGCCTTCGTGACATTGACGTCCATGTCGCCGGCCCGGGCGTTCTCGCCCACCACCATGCCTTCGTAGACCTTTTCGCCCGCGCCCAGGAACAGCTCCCCGCGCTCCTCGAGGTGGAAGAGGGCGAAGGTGGTGGTGTCGCCCACGCGATCGGCCACGAGCGACCCCTTGGTCCGCCGCGAGATGTCGCCGACCCAGGGCCTGAACGAGTCGAACAGACGGTTCATGACCGCGGTCCCGCGGGTGTCGGTGAGCACCTCGGTGCGGATGCCGATGAGACCCCGGGTGGGGACCATGAAGTCGAGCAGCACGCGACCCGACCCGTGGTTGACCATCTTGACCATTTCCCCCCGCCGCAGCGCCATCTTCTCCATCATCACGCCGGTGAAGGTCTCGGGGATGTCGATGGAGACGAGCTCGAAGGGCTCGCAGCGGACTCCGTCCACCATGCGGGTGACCACGTCCGGATTCGAGACCGCGAGCTCGAATCCCTCGCGCCGCATGTTCTCGATGAGGATCGCGACCTGAAGCTCGCCGCGGCCGATGACCTTGAAGGAGTCGGCGCTCTCGGTGGGCTCCATCTTCAAGGCCACGTTGGTCAGGAGTTCCTTGTCGAGCCGGTCCTTGATGTGGCGCGACGTGACGTACTTGCCCTCGCGTCCGGCCATGGGCGAGGTGTTGATCGAGAACACCATGGACAAGGTGGGCTCGTCGATGTGCAGGGGCGGGAGGCCCTGGGGGTCGACAGCACTCGTCACCGTCTCCCCGATGTTGACCTCGGAGAAACCGGCGAGGGCCACGATGTCGCCGGCGTGGGCCTCTTCGCACTCGAGGCGGTGGATCTCCTCGAAGGTGAAGAGCTTGGTGATCTTGGCGGTGGCGATGGTGCCATCGCGGCGAACCAGGGCCACGTTCTCGCCCGTCTTCACCGTTCCTTCGAAGACGCGTCCGATGGCCAGGCGGCCGAGATAGTCCGAGTAATCGAGGTTCGCGATGAGCATCTGGAGGACCTTCGTGGGGTCGCCTCCCGGCTCCGGCACGGTCTTGATGATGGCGTCGAAGAGGGGGCCGAGGTCCTTCATCTCCTCGTCCGGAGTGAGGCCGGCGAGGCCGGCGCGCGCGTTCGCGTAGATCACCGGGAAATCGAGCTGCGCCTCCGTGGCGTCGAGGTCGATGAACAGGTCGTAGACCGCGTTCAGGACTTCCTGGATGCGCGCGTCCTTGCGGTCGATCTTGTTGATGACCACGATGGGGGCGAGCTTCTTCTCGAGGGCCTTGCGCAGGACGTAGCGGGTCTGGGGAAGCGGACCTTCGGACGCATCGACGAGGAGGAGGACGCCGTCGACCATGCTGAGCGCGCGCTCGACTTCGCCGCCGAAGTCCGCGTGGCCGGGGGTGTCGCAGATGTTGATCTTGGTGCCCTTGTAACGGACGGCCGCGTTCTTCGCGAGAATGGTGATCCCGCGTTCGCGTTCGAGGTCGTTGCTGTCCATGACCCGTTCGGCGATTTCCTGGTTTTCCCGGAAGCCGCCGGCCTGGCGCAGGAGGGTGTCCACGAGCGTGGTCTTGCCATGATCGACGTGGGCGATGATGGCGATGTTGCGCAACTGGTTCATTGGGGGGCCTTTAGGGCGTCGTCCTCTCTCTGGTTCCCCCGCAGATTGGAGGGGGGAAGCCCGCTAGTTTACCGAAAAGTCCGGTTTGAGGCTCGATCGAGGTCTTCCCTGGTGTTGACGCCCGTGATCGCACCCACGGAAACCGGGACCTCGACCACCCGGGCGGGGTCCTTGCGCACGATGTCACGCAGGGTGGTCGTGGAAGGATCGGTCACGACTTCATCCATCACCGCGCGGCTGATCCCGATGGGATGCCCCCGGCGGCCGGCGTGCGTCGCCACCACCACCGCGGCCCCGGCGTTGAGGCGGGTGACCACGGCCCGCACGTCTTCGCTGGTGACGAGAGGAAGGTCGACGGGGAGGAGAAGGGCGCCGCGGGCGCCGAGTTTCAACGCCTCCGAAACCCCCAGCCTGACCGAGCCGAACATCCCGTTTTGCTGATCGGGATCGGGGTTCACCACAAGGCGGGCCGAAAGGGCGCCCTTCGGAACCGCCGCGTCCACGACGGGGTTCACGACCACCACCACCTCGAGACCCGCCTCGGTGAACGCGCGGACCGCTCGTTCAAGGAAGGTCCGGCCATCCAGGCTCAGAAGTGCTTTGGGCCCGCCGATCCGGCGTCCGAGGCCCGCGGCCAGGACTATGCCCCAGATCACAGGCAAACGCCCGCCTTCGCCCTATACTCGGATCTGAGTCGACCCATGAAACCGAAACACCTCATCTCCCTCAAAGACTACTCGCGAGAAGACATCGAAGAGATCTTCACCCTCGCGGAACAGATGAAGGCGGACCCCGGCTCCTTCAAACAGGCGCTTCTCGGAAAGACGCTCGCCATGATCTTCCAGAAGCCGTCCACCAGAACCAGGGTGTCCTTCGAAATCGGCATGTTTCAGCTCGGAGGCCTCGCCGTGGTGCTGAACCACGACGAGATCCAGCTGAGCGTGGGGGAGTCGGTGCCCGATACCGCGCGGGTGCTTTCCACCTTCGCAGACGGAATCATGGCCCGCGTCTTCGCCCATCAGGACGTTCTCGATCTCGCCAAGTTCGGCAGCAAGCCCGTGATCAACGGCCTCTCCGACCTGCTCCATCCCTGTCAGGCTCTCGCCGACTTCTTCACCCTGCGCGAGCGGTTCGGATCCCTCGCCGGGCTCAAGGTCGCCTACGTGGGCGACGGGAACAACGTGTGTCATGAACTGATGATCGGCGCCGCCCGCCTGGGGGTCGAGATGGTCGTCGCGACGCCCAAGGGCTTCGAACCCAACCCGCTGATCACCAAGAGCACCGCCCGCGACGCCCAGAAGATGGGCACCCCGCCCGCGAAGCTCGTGAACGATCCCGCCCAGGCGGTGGCCGGGGCCCGCGCCGTCTACACGGATGTCTGGACCTCGATGGGTCAGGAGGCCGAGACGGAGAAGCGCAAGGCCGCCTTCGCCGCTTTCACCGTCAACGCCGCCCTGATGGCCCAGGCCGCCAGCGACGCGGTGTTCATGCACTGCCTTCCCGCCCACCGCGGTCTCGAGGTGACGGACGAAGTGATGGACGGGTCGCAGTCGGTGGTCTTCCAGCAGGCCGGCAATCGCCTTCACGCCCAGAAGGCCGCGCTGATGCTGCTCATGGGTTCGTAGTCGTCGGGATAGGGATTCCAAGCACAACGAGGAAATGAAATCATGAAAGCCATTCAGGGATTCGTCGGAGTCGGCCTGTGTCTTTTGAGCCTGGGCGTCGCCGAGGCGCAGACGGGAAGCAAGTGCAGCGCGAACGTGACCAAGCGTTCGTTTGAGGCGAGCACGCGTCTCGAGCGGGCCTGGGACATCCAGTTCGACGTCACCGTGAACGAGTGCGCCGCGAGCGGCGCCTTCGAGTACATCGTCGATCTCACCGAGAAGGGGCAACCCACCGAGTCGGTGACCGTCCCCGCGACCTTCGAGTTGCAGAAGGCGGGGATGACCACGATCAAGGTCACCTATAGCCGCGCCTTCAAGGACCTGAAGGAAGTCCGGGGCATCAAGGTCACGTCCTGCACCTGCGGGTCCTAGACCGCGGCCCCGCCCTGGAGCCGCCAGGGCACCCTGACTGAGAGCCACTCCCCGACCACCGCTGCGAACGCGCGGGCGTCGAAACGCCGGACCAGCGGCTTGCCGGGGCTGGTCAGCAGGATTTCCTTGAGGCCGTCGCCCTCGCGCTTCTTGTCGCCCATCGCCGCTTTCCGCGCCGCCGCCACCATGGAGCGGTCGAGCGGCGTCCGCCGGCCCACCGCCCGGATCGCCGCCCGCATCCGCCGGGCCGCCGAAGGCCCGGTCACCCCGAGCCCCTCCCCCAGGTCCACCGCGAACTCCATTCCGTAGCCCACGGCCTCGCCGTGGGTGAAGCGCCGATAGGACGTGGCGGCCTCGAGGGCGTGTCCGAGGGTGTGTCCGAGGTTCAGGAGCACGCGTTCGCCGCTCTCTCGCTCGTCGCGTTCGACGATACGTGCCTTGATCCTCACCGCCGCGGCGATCGCAGTCTCGAGTTCGTCATCGGTCGCCCGGCGCAGGCCGCGCGTCCTCTCGATCAAGGCCAGAAGCGCCTCGCTCCGCAGCAGGCCGCATTTCAAGACTTCATAGACCCCGCTCTGGCGCTCGCGCGCGGGGAGGGTCCGAAGAAGGTGAAGGTCCGCGAGCACGAGGCTTGGCTGGTGGAACGAGCCCACCAGGTTCTTGCCCTCGATCAGGTTCACCCCGGTCTTGCCGCCCACGCTGCTGTCCACCATGGAGAGCAGGGTGGTGGGAATCTGGACCAGGCGGATTCCGCGCATGTAGGTGGCGGCGGCGAAGCCCGCGGCGTCGCCGACGGAGCCCCCGCCGAACGCGATCACGAAGCTCGAACGGTCGAGGCCCGCCTTCGCCATGGCGCGCATGGTTCGCTCCCACACCCGGGGGGTCTTGGCCGCCTCACCGTCGGGCAGCAGAAGTTCGCGCCGGGTATCGAACCCGGCCTCGCCGAGAACCTTGCGAAGGGCGGGCCCATGAAGGCCCATCACCTTCGACGAGGACACCACGACCCCGCCCGGGCTCGCCCCGAGGCACGATCGCAGTCTCGCGGCGTTCATGGCGCCTCGGCCGATGACGACGTCGTAAGGGGCCCGGCCGGCGGCCACGCGGACTCGCTTCATTGCCGGGCGAGCGTAGCAGACGGCCGGCCGGCGCCTATCGCGCCCTGGGCCGCAGCCAGCCGGGCAGGGCGCCTTGCCGCCGGGCCCTTTCCTGGAACTCATCCTCCAGTTCCCTGGCCTCGGCCTCGAGACTTCTCGCGCGGCTGATCAGCAGGGAAGGAGAGCGGCGGCCGGTGGGCTGCTTCTTCGGATCCCGAGGGGCCTCGGCGGCTTCCTGGCGGAGTTCGCGGGCCTCCTGCCGCAGCTTTCGCGCTTTCTGATCCACGGATCGCGACCGGGCTCTCCAGTCGGCCTCGAGCGCGTCCGGCTCGGACCCCCCGGAGGGCGAGGCGCGCTTCGTGCGCGCGGCGGGACGAGCCGCCCTCTCGGGGTCCGGGGCGCCAATCTCCGATTGGGCGCCCGTCTGGTAGCGACAGGCCGCCATCCTCTCGAGGTCGGCGTTGGTGAACACCCGGGGTTCCGACCTCGACGATGGAGGCAGGGAACAGGCGGGCGCCTGGGGGGCCGCGGACAGGCCGATCGCGGCGATGGACAGAGTGAGGAACGTCATTTTGGGGTCTCCTTGATTCCGGGGTGCGACACCCGGGCGAGGAGACGACCCGCAAGCCGCCCACATTGTAGTGGATCTTCTCCAAGCGACTAGAATGCGCGGCTCCTCGCCATGACCACTGCCCGCCTGTTCCCGTTCGACGAAGTCTGGTGGGTGTACCTCGCCGCGACCCTCCTGATCGGCATCTTCCTCGCCGTCGATCTCGGCGTCTTCCACAAGAAGGCGCACCGGGTGGGCATGCGCGAAGCCTCGATCTTTGCGGTCATCTGGGTTCTGGTGGCGCTCCTCTTCAACCTCGGCCTGTACTACTGGTCGCTCTCCTTCCTGCGAGGCCACCCCCCGGTGGGTGTGACCGCGGAGGCGGCCGCCATGCAGACGGCCATGGAGTTCCTCGCGGGCTACGTCATCGAATACTCCCTCTCCGTCGATAACCTCTTCGTCTTCGTGGTGGTCCTCAACTACTTCGGCATTCCGCCCGAACTGAGGCATCGCGTCCTCTACTTCGGGATTCTCGGAGCCCTGGTGTTCCGCGCCCTCTTCATCGGCCTGGGCGCGGTTCTCCTCCAGTTCCAGTGGGTGGTGATCAGCCTCGGGGTCTTCCTGGTCTTCACCGGCTACCGGGTCATGACCGCGGACGACGAGCGCGGAGTGGATCCG
>DAORUA010000180.1:0-7769 GCA_035432945.1 Vicinamibacteria bacterium
CGGAGGTGGCCGCAGCTCTCGAGACCTTCGTGAAGGAGCGGCCCCTTGAAGGCCAGCCGAAGAAGAAGGGCAAGGTCACAGTGGACGACGCCTCGGCCGCGGTGGTCCGATTCGAGAACGGCGCCCTCGGGACCATCGAGGCCACGCGCATGGCCACCGGCCGGAAGAACCAGAACCGCTTCGAAATCAACGGCAGCCTCGGCAGTGTCGCCTTCGATCTCGAGCGGCTGAACGAACTCGAGGTCTTCTTCCGCTCCGACCAGGGCGACGTGCAGGGCTTCCGGACCGTGCTGGCCACGGAGGCCGCGCATCATCCCTACGTGAAAGCGTGGTGGCCCCCCGGTCACGCGCTGGGATACGAGCACACCTTCGTCCACACCATCCACGACCTGCTGGAGGCGATCGCCGACCACGAGGTTCCGCGGCCGAGCTTCGTCGATGGCCTCGCGAACCAGTTGGTGATCGAGGCCATGGGAAGAGCGGCCCGAACGAAACGATGGACGCGCGTCACCCACCCTTGAAGAACCAGCAGGGTGCGAAAGAACGCCGTCATCCCGGCGAAAGCCGGGATCCATTACCCTGCTCAGTAGTGTTTGAGTGGATTCCGGCTTTCGCCGGAATGACGTGTCCACTCTTTGCGGCGGCCCGCTACGGGTAGATCGTGGGGCGGCGGTCGCGCGGCAGATTCCATCCCGAGGGATCGGGTCCTCGCAGCACGTCGAGATCGAGATCGGCGATCACCAGTTCGTCGGTCGGTGACGGGATCCGCGGCAGGACGCCCCCGGGCCCCGCGAAATAACTCGCGCCGAAGTACTCCTGCGTCCACGGCGGCTCGACCCCGCGCCGGTTGGATCCGCCGATGTAGAGGTTGTGCCGCGCCGCGTCGACCGGGAACTCGAGGTCCCACATGCGGCGCGATTTCTCCCCGAACGTGACCGCGGGCGAGAGCACGAGTTCCGCCCCGTTCTCGGCCAGGGCCGACATCACGCCTTCGAAGTGCCGGTCGTAGCAGATGGCGACACCGAGCCTCACCAGCCGCGTCTCGAAGACCGGGAAGAAGCGGTTGCGCGAAATGTTGCGCGGCCAGGTCCCGAGTTCGCCGTCGCTGCGGTCGTAGTAGAAGGTCTCGCAGAACGCGCCCTGCTCGTTCTCGCCCACCGGGATGTGGGTCTTGCGGTATCGGCCGAGGATCTCGCCGGTCTCGTCGATGACCACCGCGGTATTGAACCGCCGGCCCGAACGCGGGTCGTGCTCGAAGATCGGCGCGACGAGGATGAGGCCGGTCTCGCGCGCGGCCGCGCGCAGCGTGGTTACGGTCGGTCCGGTGAGCGCGTCCTCCGCGAGGCCGAGCCACATCGGATCGCGACCGAGCGCGAAGTAGGGGCCGGTGAAGAGCTCGCCCATCCCGAGGATCGGCGCACCCGCCGAGGCGGCCGCCCGGGCCAGGCCGACGTGATGCGCCACGTTCGCCTCGCGGATCGCATCGAGGCGGTCGGCGAGGACCTTCAGCTCGCCCACCGTGCCGGGCATGCCCCGATACGCGTTGCCGGTCTCGCTCATGGCGGCTCGAAGAGTGCGGGTCATCGTTCGACTCCGGTGAAGAGTATCCCGACCCGGTCGTGGCGATCGAGGAGCCCCGCCTGGGCCAGGGTCATAGCACCCGCGAGGCCGGCGGTGCCGGTGGCGCTCGCATCGATGCCGGCCCCGCGACCCTCGCAGTACGCCTCGAGAATGTTGGCCTCGGGGGCGACCACGGGCCAGCCGCCGGTCAGGAGCATGCCGCGGACCACGGCCAGCCAGTCGTAGGTCTCGTCATCGAGAATGCCCGAGGCCGCGCTCTTCGGCTCGGTCTCCCAGGGCCACATGTAGCCGGCCCGATGACCGGCCGCGGCCCGGATGGCGCGATCGATGGCGGGGCCTCCCACGTTCGCAGCCAGCCAGCGCGCCGCCGACGCGTCGGCGCGCGAGGCCTCGATGTCGCTCGCGAGATCGGCGCCCGGAACCACCGGAGCTCCGAGTCCGGACAGCAGTGCGCGCGCCACCCGACGCCACGCGCGGATCAAGGGGAACCCCCCCGCGGTCTGGACCGCGTGGATCGCGGGGAGAAGGGAGAGCCTGCCCAGGGCACGAGCCCAGCCGAGGCCCTGAATGACCGAGCTCGCCAGGGCGCCGCCGCCCGCCTGGATCATCAGGCGATCGACCGGCTCATCGACGCTCTGCTCCGCCAGTTCCCAGGCGAGCGTCATCCCGCCATCGATGGTGAGACCGTTGTCGCTGCCCTGGACCGAGAAGGGCAGGGCACCCGCCCTGACTGCCTCGCGGAATCGGTGATGGCAGGGATCGCCGGGCGGATCCGTGCCTCGGCGCTCGCAGGTCTCGATCGAGGCTCCGAGTTCGGTCAGGCGCGCGACCACGGAAGCCTCGGCCCACACCGGCACGAAGACGCGCAGCGGACGCCGGGCCGCGCGCGCCACCACCGCCGCGGCGAGCGCGGCAGTGCCGCAACTCGCGATGGCTAGCGGGCGGGTGGCTTCAGCCGCGCCGATCAGCCCGATGCGTTCGGCGACCGCGAGGTGGACGGCGAGGCCAAAGAGGTGCCGGGCCTTGTGCGAGCCCGAGACATTGCCGGTCTCGTCCTTGATCCACAGGCCGTCTTCCGCGAGTCCGAGCGTCTTCGCCACCCTCGGCGCGGCGAGGTACGGTGTGATCGCGAAGCCGCGGCCGGAGACCTCGGCCACCGCCAGGTCCAGATCGCGCACGAGCGCCACGTAACCGGCATCCGCGAGCCCGTGGGCCCGCGCCACCGCCCACGGGAACGAGAGGGCGCGATAGCGGATGAAAGGATTGGGATCGCCGTCGCCGGACGCCGCCGCGCCTTCGGGCGTTCCGACCCGGGCCAGCACGTGGTCGCGACCGTCGCCATTCGCGTTCGGACAGCGAAACGGCAGGGCGCCTGTCCCGAGGGCGCCGCAGCCGGTGCACACCAGGCTCGGCGGGGTGGTCACGATCCGAGGGTCACACCCGTATCGGCATTGAACGCGCGAATCAGTTCGTCCCACACCGGGATGGCGGGCCGGAGGTCGCGCCAGAACGCCTGGCTGCGGCGACGCTCGAAGTCCGGGAGCGGCACGCCCTGCTGCTCCACCCAGGTGAAGTAGCCGAGATTGAAGATGCGGTCGCGGTCCAGGGGAAACAGGTGGAGGGTGTGCTCGATGCCCGCGCCCAGCAGGTGCTGGTCGAGCGAGCGCTCGGCGGCGTCCCGGTCGAAGACGCCGCTGAACCGCTTCGCCACCGCCTTGTCCACCTCGGTGGCATAGAGCTCGGCGCCGTCGGTGGCCACGGTGACGATGGCGTCGTCCTTGCCGAAGCCCAGGCGTTTCGCGGTCTTGATCGCGGCGATCACGTTGCAGATGCTCGAGAAGCCGAAGTGCGGCAGGGCCGCGATCACCTCCTCGGCAACCCCGCGCGCGGCCAGCGCGGAGCGGCCCGCCGCGGTATTGAACACCACGTTGAGCTCGTCGGTGGCGCGATCGGACACGGCCACCGCCACGTCGGTGTTGATCACGTTGTGAATGTACGGGATGTGCTTGTCGCCGATGCCCTGGATGTTGTGCTCGCCGAAACCGTTGTAGAGCATGGTCGGGCACTCGAGGGCCTCGGCGGCGACGATCTGCGCGCCGTGCTGATCCTTGAGGTAGTCCCCCGCCCCCAGGGTGCCCGCAGAGCCGCTGGCCGAGACGAAGGCGGCGAGGCGAAGGGCGGGGCTCGTCTCACGGACTGCGTGGAAGACGCGCTCCAGCGCCGGCCCGGTGACGTGAAGGTGGATCAGGTGATTCGCGAACTCGGAGAACTGATTGAAGATGACGTTGCCCGGATCCGCGTCGAGCTCCGCGCACTTGTCGTAGATCTCCTTGACGTTGCTCTCGGTGCCCACGGTGCGGATGATGTCGCCCGGATCCGCCACCCACTTTCCCAGCCAGTCGAAGCGCTCCTCGCTCATGCCCTCGGGCAGGACCGCGACCCCGCGGCAGCCGAGGATGCGCGAGATCGCGACGCCCCCGCGGCAGTAGTTGCCGGTCGACGGCCATACCGCGCGATGGCGGGTGGGATCGAACTGTCCGGTCATCAGGCGCGGGACGAGGCAGCCGTAGGCGGCCAGGACCTTGTGGGCGCGGATCATCGGGAAGCGGTTGCCGAAGGCGACGATGATGGGGCTGGCAACGCCGGTCAGGGCGCTCGGGAGCACCACGTGGTCGGGAATGGCCACGCGGGACCTCCGGTCGGAGCCGTTGTGCCAGTGGACCCGGAAGAGATTGAGGGGCGCGGGGGCATCGGGATCGACGGAAGCGAGCGCGTCGACCGCCTTCGCGGGGATGGTGTCGGGGTGCGCGAGTTCGGAGAGCGTGGGCAGCACGATGCGGCGTTCGCGAAACAGCGCCACGGTGCGGTCGCGGACGGCGCGGTCGACGATCTCGGTTTCGAGGGCAGGTCGGCTCATAGCCACGCCAGTCTAAAGGCGACGCATCCGGTCCGGCAGTCCATTTGCATCCCTCCGCCCCAGGATCCCGTCCTTCCGCTGGAACCAAACGCGGGCCCGCGCCGTTAACACCTGGTAGCGCGCCTTCAGGACAGGCTCGCCCCGGGGGTTTTCATGAGCGATTTCTGGCAGGACATCCGGTTCACGGCTCGCATGCTTCTGCACAACCGTGGATTCGCGGCCATCGCCATCCTCACCCTGGCCCTGGGGATCGGCGCCAACACCGCGCTCTTCTCCGTGGTGAACGGCGTCCTCCTCAATCCGCTGCCCTTCCCGGATCCGGACGCCCTTTTCGCCGTCTACACGAAGACGTCGACGTTCTCACAAAGCTCCATCGCCTACCCGAACTTCGAGGACTGGCAACGGCGGAACCGTTCCTTCGCCTACTTCGCGGCTTTCAGGTCCGACGACTACAACCTGACCGGCTCGGGAGAGCCGGAGCGGCTTCACGCGCACCAGGTCTCCGCGGACTTCTTCCCGGCCTACGGGATCAACCCTCTCCTCGGGCGCAACTTCCGCCGGGAGGAGGACCAGGTCGGGGCGGAACCGGTCGCGATCCTGGGCGACGGCCTGTGGAAGCGCAAGTTCGGCTCCTCTCCCGAGGTGCTGGGCAGGAACCTGACCCTGAACGGCAAATCCCACACCATCGTGGGCGTGGCCCAGGGCCGCATCCAGGGCATCAGTCCTTCCGATGTCTATGTGCCCATCGGCCAGTGGGCGGACCCGGCGTTCCGCGATCGCCACATCGGCATGGGCACGAATTCCGTCGCGCGCCTCAAGCCGGGGGTCACCGCCGCCGAGGCCCGGGCCGACCTGGACGCGATCGCCCGGGACCTCGCTGCCGCCTACCCCGATGCGAACAAGGGCACCGGGATCACCATGGTTCCCCTGAAGACGGATGTCGTGGGCGAGGTGCGGGGAACCCTGCTCGTGCTCCTGGGCGCGGTGGCGTTCGTCCTCCTGATCGCCTGCGCCAACGTGGGCAACCTCCTGCTCGCGCGTTCCACCGGACGAACCCGCGAATTCTCGATCCGGGTTTCGCTCGGGGCGAGCCCGGCGCGCGTCATCCGTCAGCTCCTCACCGAGAGCATCATGCTGGGAATCGCGGGTGGAGCGGTCGGATTGGTTCTCGCGAAACTGTCCCTGATCGCGATCCTGAAGGGACTGGCGGATGCCCTTCCGCGCACCGACGAAATCGCCCTCGATTCCCGCGTCCTGCTCTTCACCGCCGCCACCTCCATTCTCACCGGAATCGTTTTTGGACTCGCCCCGGCGATCAGGATGCTGCGGCCGCAATTGAGCGAAACTCTCAGAGAAGGCGGGCGGGGCACGAGCGGGGCCCACCATCGCGCCCAGAGCGTGTTCGTCGTGCTGGAAGTGGCCATGGCCCTCGTCCTGCTGGTCGGGGCCGGACTGATGATCCGGAGCCTCACCGCCCTATGGGGCATCGATCCCGGCTTCGAGGCGCGCAACGTGCTTTCCTTCAACACCTCGCTGACCTCGGATCCCGCGGTCACCCCCGACCAGTTGCGCGCCAAGTATCGCGAAGCGGAGCGGCACCTGAAGAGCGTCCCCGGGGTTGAATCCGTGGCCATGATCGGCGGCTCGCTCCCCATGACCGGCGACTCCGAGGTCCCCTTCTGGCGCGAGGGCGAAACCCCGCCCGCGAACCAGAACGACATGACGTTCGCGCTCTTCTACCTGGTAACGCCGCAGTACCCGCAGGCCTTGCGCATCCCGCTTCAGCGCGGCCGGTTCCTGAACGACCGTGACGATGAGCACTCCCCGGTCACCGCGGTCATCGACGCGACCCTGGCGAGCAAGTACTTCCCCAACGTCGATCCGGTCGGCCAGCGCATCAACATCGGACTCCTGGACATGAAGGCGGAGATCGTGGGCGTGGTCGGCCACGTCGAACACTGGGGCCTCGGCGACCGGAAGCATGAGACCCTGCAGGCCCAGCTCTACCTGTCGGTCTGGCAGGTCCCGGACCGCTTCTGGTCGCTGCTGTCGAGCGGGTCCGGCTACGTGGCCCGCACCACCGCCGCTCCCCTCGGAGTGATGGGCGGGATTCGGGAAGCCGCGGCGAAGGCGGATCCCAGTTCCGTGGTCTATGGGGCCCGGCCCATGGAGGATATTGTCGCCAATTCCATTGCGACCCAGCGGCTGGCCATGATCCTCCTCGGCGTCTTCTCCGCGGTGGCCCTCCTGCTCTCCGCCATCGGAATCTACGGCGTGATTTCGTATCTCACCTCTCAGCGCACGCAGGAAATCGGGGTTCGAGTCGCCCTGGGCGCGTCGAGCCGCGATGTCCTGCGCATGGTGCTCGGCGAAGGGATGAAGATCACCGTGATCGGGGTGGTCCTGGGCCTGGTCGCGGCCCTCGCCCTGACCCGGCTCATGGCCCGACTGATCTACGGCGTCGGCGCCTGGGACCCCCTCACCTTCATGGGCGTGGCCCTGCTCCTGACCTTTGTGGCCCTCCTCGCCTGCTACGTCCCGGCGAGGCGCGCGATGCGGGTGGACCCGATGGTGGCGCTTCGCTACGAGTGAGCCGGAACCCGGCCGGGGCGTATCGTCCCCCTATGACCGCCCGCTCAGAATCGTCCATCGTCGCCGAACCGCCTCCCGGATTCTCGGCTCTCGGCCTCGATCCCCGCATCGTGACCGCGCTCCTGGCGCTTGGATACGAGGAGCCGACACCGGTCCAGCGGGAAGCCATTCCTCCGCTCCTCGCCGGCCGGGACGTCCTCGGCCAGGCCGCGACCGGCACCGGCAAGACCGCGGCCTTCGCGCTGCCCCTGTTGCACATTCTCACTCCAACCGCCGACGCGAAGGACCGGCTCGGCGCCCTGATCCTGGTGCCGACCCGGGAGCTGGCCATGCAGGTGGCGGAGGCCGTGCACAAGTACGGCAAGGCCATGGGCATCACCGCGGTGCCCATCTACGGCGGTTCTCCGATGGAGACGCAGCTGCGCGCGCTGAAGCGCGGTGTGGACGTGGTGGTCGCCACCCCGGGCCGTGCCCTCGATCACATCCGCCGGAAGACCTTGAGGCTTGCGGGCATCAAGGTGGTCATCCTCGATGAAGCCGACGAGATGCTCGACATGGGCTTCGCGGAAGACCTCGAGGCGATCCTCAATGAGACGCCGAAGGAACGTCAGACTGCGCTCTTCTCCGCCACTCTCCCGCCGCGCATCGCCGAGATCGCGAACAAGCACCTCAAGAACCC
>DAORUA010000181.1:0-7695 GCA_035432945.1 Vicinamibacteria bacterium
AGCGGCCGCCGGCGGCCGGCCTGACCACGGTGATGGTCAGGCTCGACGGGTACTTCGAGGAGTGGTGCACGGTATTGCGCGCCACCACTCCCCTGGTCTCGTCGTAGTTGTTGCCGCCGGTGTTGAGATTGCGGTCGAAGCGAGGGAAGTTGCTGCTGGACACTTCGATGCGGAGCCGGTGGCCCGGTTTGAAGTAGTTGCTGGTGTTGAGGGGCTGCAGGGTGACCTTGTAGATCTCGCCCTTCTCCATCCAGGTGAGGGCCTGGTCGTAGCCGGTGCGGTACCGCATCCGCTGGATGGACTCGTCGAGGTTGAAGGCGCGGCCCGCGGGATCGACGTCGAGGACCTTGACCGTGAAGTCCGTGTCCTTCGCGTCCGAGGAGACGTAGAGGGTGGGGGTGATCGGCCCGGAAAGCTCGAATCCCTCCTTGAACGGCTCCGAGGTGAACACCAGGATGTCGGCCCGGGACTCCATCTTCCTCTGGTCGAAGGATCCGGCCTGGACCGCGTTGCCCGTGCAGCAGACGTTGCCGCCGTAGGACCAGACCGGGTTTTCCGGGTCGTAGACGAAGGTGTCGGGCTTGTCCACCGCGGGCGCGACCAGGGCCAGCGAGCCGTCGCCGTTGAGGGAGTTGGCCTTGCCGCCGCTCGAAAGGTAGAAGGTCATGGGCATGGCTCCCGCGGGCGGCCAGGTGTCGGAGGTCTGCCACTTGTTCATGCCCATGGTGAAGTAGGTGACCTTCGGCAGCTTGTCGATTCTCGTGTCCTTGTCGCCCTTCAGGAACTTGTCGAAGAAGCCGTAGACGATCTCGTTGTAGTCGAGCCGGGCGTCGCCCATGCTGCGCTCGCCGACCACGGTGTCCTCGGTCGCCCGGGTATAGGCGCAATGCGCCACCGGGGCGATCACCGCCCACTGCTGATTCGCGAGTTCCCCGGGCGCGTTCTTCCTTACGTGGTTGTACATGGCGAGGTTCGGGCCCACCGACACGTCGTACCAGGACATGAACCAGAGCCCGGGCACCTCGAGCTTCATGTTGTCGTGCCAGAGGCCGCCCTTGTACCAGGCCGGATCGTTGGGCGCGCGCTGGATCATGCGGCCCCCGGTGGCGACCGGCATCGCGTCCGCGAAGATCCCGTGGGAGCCCACCGCCTTCAGGATGTCCTGCACGGGCAGGTGACGCAGGGCCTTGTCCCAGTCGACGGGCGGCGCCTGCTGGGCGAGATCGAACAACTTCGCGGCGCGGATCAGGTCGGCCTGGGAGGTGTCGGGCGGGAACATCGGCCGCACCTGGTTCTGCTCCCCGTAGAGCCAGGCGATGAAGAGCATCTGGACCGCGCCGCCGCGATACCAGTTGCCCTGCTCGTAGTAGGGACCCACGCGCCCGACTCCCGCGCCGAAGCCCTGGACGTTCATGGCCCCGAGCGAGGCGCGTCCCTGGGCGGCGACCGCCATCTGCCATTCCGCGGTCGACGAACAGCCGGTGGTGCCCACCTTGCCGTTCGACCAGGGCTGGCTCCTCATCCATTCCAGGGTTGCCACGCCGTCTTCGACCGAACCGAGGATGTCGTAGTTGCCTTCGGAGAAGAAGTGGCCGCGCTCGTTCTGCACGACGTACGCGTAGCCGCGCTTCACCGCGGCGAGCGGCGTGCTCATGTCCGCCGGCACCCCGTTCTTGACGTCCCAGAAGTTGAAGTTGTAGGGCGTCCGCGAGAACACGATCGGCACCGGGCCGGCCGCGCTTTTCGGCCGGTAGATGTCGGTGGCGACGCGCACGCCATCCCGCATGGGAAGCATCACCTTCCGCTCCACGACGGCCAGGGACTGAAGCTCCTTTTCGGTCTCGAGGCGCTTCTGCTTGTCGGCCGCCGAAAGGGGCGCCGGCTGAGCGAAGGCGGTGGAGGTGACGAGAACCGAGACCAGGCCAAGGAGGAGAATCGTTCGACGCGGGTAATGCATGGCCGGATCTTAGTCCGGCCTCGGCCCTCTCGGCGCCGGATAGACTCGCCTCATGAATCTGCGCAAGATCCCGGCCGCCTTCCTGCTCGGCCTCTGCCTCGCTCCCGCGCCCGCCCACGCCGGGCCGAAGCACGCCCGGAACGTCATCCTGTTCCTGGCCGACGCCGGCGGCATCCCCACTCTGAATGCCGCGAGCCTCCACGGTTATCAGGCCCCGCTCAAGCTGCACGTGCAGGGCTGGCCGCACGTCGGTCTCTCCGACACCAGCCCGGTAGGCGGCTTCGTGACGGACTCCGCCAACGGAATGACCGCGATCGTGACCGGGGAGAAGACGCGGAACGGGGTGATCAGCCAGGGTCCCGACGCGGTGCGCGGGAAGAAGGATGGTCGCGCGCTCAAGACCATCCTCGAATACGCGGAGGAGCGCGGTCTGATGACCGGCGTGGTCACCCAGCAGCCCCTCGTGGACGCGACTCCCGCGGCCTGCTACGCGCACGCGAACGAGCGGGGAGACGGGGCCGGGATCTTCCTCCAGGCCTTCACGCCGCGGTTCGGGGACGGAGTCGACGTGCTGATCGGGGCGGGGCGCATGGACCTGGAGGCGCAACTCAAGCCCCGCGGCGACAGCATCGACGCGGTGGGAGCGCGCGCTCGGCGAACCATCTACTCCTCGCTCGACGACGTGCCGCCAAAGGCGAGGCGGCCGGTGGTGGTGGGTGACGTCATCGACGTGCGCGCCGCCGCCTTGCGGGCCCTCGCCGAGCTTCAGAAATCGACCAGGGGATACTTCCTGATGGTGGAGTGGGATGCTCATACTCCCGACCCGAAGCCGGGTCTCGATCATCTCGTGGCCTTCGACAAGCTGATCAAGGAGATCCAGGCAAAGGTGGACCTGAAGGACACCCTGCTCCTGTTCACCGCCGATCACTCCTTCGCCCTTCGGGTGATCGGGGAGTCCTCGGACGGATCGGTTCTCGCGGGTTACGACGAATGGAAAGCGTCGGGTGCGAGGGGGCCGACGGTGCGGCTCAAGTCCCTGGTGGTGGACAACTCGCACAGCGCGGAGGAAGTGGCGGCGATCGCGATCGGGCCCGGTTCGGAGCGCGTCAACGGCTTCTTCCCCAACACCCATCTCTTTCACGTGATGCTCGAGGCCTGGGGCTGGAAGGGCGATCCGGCCGCCGCCTCGAAGTAGCCGATGCTTCTCCTGCCGCTGCTGCTGCTCCTTCAGGCTCCCACCGGGCACGCGATCCTCGAGGCGGAGCACGCGCGCGCCGAGGATGTCTCGACCCTGCTGAACGGGCTCAAGAGTCCGGAGGTCCGCATCCAGCGCCTCGCCGTCCGCGCGGTGGGACGCCTGGAACGCCCCGCCCTCCGCGATTCCGTCCTTCCCCTGCTGGGTTCCAGCGAAGCCGAGGTGCGACGCGAGGCGGTGGCCGCGATCGCGCAGATGGGCGCCGCCTTCGACTTCGCCTCGCTGCTCGCGTCCGAGAAGTCGGGCGCGGTGCGGGCGGTCATCTACGAGTCGATGGGCCGGGCGAAGCCGCCTTCCTCGGATACCGAGGCCCGGTTGGTCGCGGGCCTGAAGGATCAGGACCTGGTGGCCCGAACCGGAGCCGCGCGCGGCCTCGAGACCCTCGTGCGGCAGAACATCAAGAGCGCGCGGCCCGGGTCGGCCACGGTCGAGGCGTTGAGAATGGCGATTCGCGAGAATCCGGTCTCGCGGCTTCGTCAGTTCGCTCTGCTCGCCCTCAACGCCGCTGGGGATCAGGATGCGGCGACGTTCGACCTCGCGCTCAAGGACGACGATGCCCAGGTCCGCAGGCTGGCCGTGATCGGATCGAAGCGCTGGATCGACGACCCTTCGCCCACGGTCCGGTTCGAGGCGGTCCGTCTGGCCGCGACCTGCGACCGGGCGCTCGTAGCGGTCGACGACCCCGCGGGCCACGTGGCCCTGGCCGCGGTCGACGCCCTCGGCGCCTTGAAGTGCGATGCGGGGGCGATCGAGCCGCTCCTCGGTCAGGACCGGCCGTGGCGCATCCGGTCCAGGGCTCTGGTCTCCCTCGCCCGGGTGGCGCCCGACCGAGCCCGCGCGAGGGTCGGCGCCTTCCGCGTCGATCCCGTGTGGCAGGTCCGCGCGTATGCCGCCGTGGCCGCGAAGCAGGCGGGCGATGAGGCCACGCTCAAGACTCTCGCCATCGACCCCAACCCGGGCGTCGCCGCCGCCGCCCTCAACACCGTGGAAGCCGCGATCGAGGCGCTCGGCCGCGACCATGCCGGTCTTCTTGTCGCCGCGGCGGCGAGGCTCAAGGGCGCTCCCGAGCTGACCGCCGCGGCCCCGAAGATCGCGGACACGATCCTGCGCCTCTCCCGCGAGGGCCGGGTCACCGTGCGCGATCCTCGCGTGCAGCTCATCGAGCGTCTCCGCGAAGGCTCGGATCCGGCGGCGATCGAGAAGCTCAGGCCCCTGCTTTCGGACCGGGATCCCGCGGTCGCGCAACTCGTGGCGAAAGCGCTCACCGGGAGCAGCGGCAAGCCGGTGGAGCCCATCACCACTCGATACGCCCCCGAACCCTTCCCGACCGAGGCCGAGCTGCGGTCTCTCGCGGGGGCCACGGCGGTGGTGACCATGCAGGGCCTCGGCGCCTTCACCCTCCAGCTGCTGCCCGAAGAAGCGCCCGCGACGGTCGCGACCTTCGCCGGCCTCGCGGAAAAGGGCGCCTACGACCGGCTCACCTTCCACCGCGTGGTTCCGAATTTCGTCCTTCAAGGCGGCAGCCCGGGGGCGGACGAGTACGACGCGCTCACCTCCCAGTTCATGCGCGACGAGCTGGGCTTCACCTCGAACGAGCGGGGCACCATCGGCACCTCCACCCGCGGGCACGACACCGGGGACGGCCAGATCTTCGTGAACCTCGTCGACAACTGGAGGCTCGACCACGCGTACACGGTGTTCGCGCGCGTCATCTCCGGCATGGACGTGGTCGACCGGATCCTCGAAGGCGACGTGATCGAAACCATTCGGATCCGACGGTAGTCCGGGCGCCGAGGGCGCCTATACCCCTCGCCGGATGGCCCGGTACGCGATTCGATCGATCAGGCGCGGAGCGACGAGGCGCGCGAAGCGCCCCAGCCTGCCCCGCAGGGACGTGACCAGCAGCCTCTGCCTTCGCTCCATGGCGCGCACGATGAGCGCGGCGCACCTCTCCGCGGGCATGGCCACGCGTTCGGCGATCGTGCTGTTTCCAACCGGCTTGCCGTCCGCGCCGTAGGCCCGGCTGTGGATCTCGGACTGGACGAAGTCGGGGGCGATCATGGTGACGGACACGCCGTGCTCCGCGACTTCGATCCGCAGGGACTCGAAGAGGCCGAACACCGCGTGCTTGGTCCCCGAGTAGGCGGTGCGCAGAGGCACGCCGGTCAGACCGGCCACGGATGAGACCACCACGATCTGGCCTCGCGACTTCTTGAGATGGGGAAGCGCCTCATGGGTCAGGTACGCGGGGCCCAGGTAGTTGACCCGCATGAGCTTCTCGAAGACGCTGATGTCGGTCATCTCGTCGAAGCGCGCGTTCATGCCCCCGCCCGCGTTGTGGACGAGGACGTCGAGGCCGCCCGCGGATTCGACGGTGCGGCGGATGAGATCGCGGCACTGGGTCTCGTCGGTGACGTCGGTCCGGAAGACGAAGGTCGTGGCCCCGAGAGCCCGGCACTGCGACTCCACCGCGCGCAGCGCGGCCTCGTCTCTCGCGGCGAGAACCAGCTTCGGCCCCTGGGGCGAGAGAGCGAGCGCGAGCGCCTTGCCGATGCCCTGGGAGGCTCCGGTGAGGACGATGACCTTGCCGGTGTAGGTGGCCATGGCGCCTTCCTACTTTCCCGCGGCCGGGAGGGCCGGGGCGGTGAAGTCCCGGGCCCGATAGGTTTCCCTGCCCCCCACCACGGTCAGCAGCACGCGGGTGGTCAGGATGTCCTTCGGCGCTCCCCTCGTGATGTCGCGCGACAGGACCACGAAGTCCGCGAAGAGGCCGGGAGCGATCTTCCCGAAGTCGTTCTCATTGAACCCGGCCCAGGCGCCGTCCGCGGTGAAGTGCCGGAGCGCGGCCTCGGCGCTGATGCGGGACTGGGGCTGCCAGCCTCCCGCGGGCGTGCCCTCCGGTGTCTCCCGCGTGACCGCGCAGTAGATGCCCCTGAGCACCTCCATCGAGAACACCGGCCAGTCGCTGCCGAAGGCCTGCACCGCCCCGGCCTCATCGATCGCCTTGAACGCCATGGCCCGCGAAGCGCGTTCCGGGCCGAGAGCGCCCGCGTAGGCGCCGAGGGTGTTTTCATCCGGGTTCGCGAACAGGGCCTGGGTCGAAGCGATCACGCCGAGCGGTTTGAACCGGGCGATCTCGGCGGACTGGGGCGCCTCGACGTGCTCGACCCGGTGGCGACGGCCCGACGTGCCATTGACCCTTGCCGCATTCTCGTAGGCGTCGAGGGTGGCTCTGATGGCGCGGTCGCCGATGGCGTGGATGAAGATCTGAAAGCCCTCGCGGTCGAACGCGGCCACCCCGCGGTTCAACTCCTCGATGCTGTAGTTCGGGATCCCGGTGCCGCCGCCGCCCGCGTAGGGCTCGAGCATCCACGCGGTCTTCGACTCGACGACACCGTCGTCGAGCGCCTTGATCGCGCCGAACCGGAACAGGGGACCGGCGTGCTTCGCGCGCAGCTCCTTGTATCGGGCGATGGTGGCCGCGTCGGGATCGGCGCGAAAGGGAAGGGCGTTGTAGAAGCGGACCTTCAGCCCGCCCTCCTTCATCACCCGCTCGTAGATCGGCAGATCGGCGAGATCGAAGCCCGCGTTGTGAGCGAAGGTCAGGCCGTACGAGGCGGCGAGATCGAGGCCGGCCTTGAGCGCCGCGTACTTGTCCTCGTCGGTCGGCTTGGGCGCGAGCCGGCGGACCAGGCCCTGCGCGGCCTCCTTGAGCGCGCCGGTGGCCTCGCCCCGCGCGTCGCGGACGATGACCCCGTTCGCGGGGTCTTTGGTGTCGCGGGTGATGCCGGCGAGTTCGAGCGCTTTCGTGTTCGCCCAGCCGGTGTGGCCGTCGTAGCCCTGCATGAACGCGGGACGGTCGGGCACGACCTCGTCCAGCCAAAGGCGATGGGGAAGATTCCCGGGGAAGGCGCCGTAGTTCCATCCCCGGCCGGTGACCCAGGAAGCGCCGGGGTTCGCCCTGGCGAAGGCGGCGATCCGCGCCTGGATCTCCTTGAGGTCGGTGAGGCCGTCGAGGGTGACTGCGTTCAGAGTCAGGCTGCCGCTCATGAAATGAAGATGGCTGTCGCCGAAGCCGGGAGACACGAAGGCCCCGCCCAGGTCGACCACGCGGGTTCGCGGCCCGGCGAGGGCGAGCAGGTCGCGCGAGGCGCCTACCGCCACGATCCGGCCGTCGGCGACCGCGAAGGCCTCGGCCCACGGGCGGCCGGGGTCGGCGGTGAAGACGCGGGCGTTGTGGAGAATGGCCTCCGGCGGCGGAGCCGGGACGGGACCCTGGGCGAGCAGGAGAGCGGCGGCGAAGAGAAGGGCGTTCAAGGAACCTCCGGGGAGAGCAGGGCCGCAGTATAGGAAGTCGCACCGCCGATAAGTTGTACTAAAGTTAAGACAATCTGATCCGGCTGCCCGCGGCCCGCGGCCAGCGAGGTTTGGAGATCGAAGGAGATCTTTCTTCCATGAGCGTGCGGAGCGTCGCCGTCTCGTC
>DAORUA010000182.1:0-7681 GCA_035432945.1 Vicinamibacteria bacterium
GGTTCCGGCCGCGGCGATGGCAGCCAGGAGCTCCTCGGTTCTCGTGACCGGGCGCCCTCCCGCCGCGGTGATCACGTGGCCCTTCACGAAGGCCGCCTTGTCCGCGGGCGATCCCGGCACCACCCGAAGCACCACCGGGCCTTCATGGAGCAGGGTGTCCACGGTGACGAGGCCCGACCACGGGGCCCGCAGCGAGACCTTCTTCTCGAAGGCCGCGAAGAACCGCGCGTAGGAGGAGTCGTCCTCGATCACGACACTCGCCGAATCCGGCACCACGCTCCCGGCCGCGTAGACGTGCAGGGCGGCCGAGCGCGAGAGCTGCTCCTCGGGAATCCGGCCGACCAGGAAGCCCTGGACCTCGAGGGCCGCGGCGAGCTTTTCGAAGACCCGGCGGACGAGGGCAGGGTCCGGCTTGCCCGGGGGCAGCAGGTCCGCGAGTCTCAGCCGCTCGGCGGAGAGGGTGCGCTCCACCGTCGGGCCGTCCGCCTTCAGGAAGTTCATGGCCTTGATGGTGGTCGAGGCGATGCGGGCGAGGCGCTGTTCCATGGAGGCGAGGCTTCGTTCTCCCGAGGGGCCGTCCGCGACCACCCCGAGGAAGGCGAGGGTCGGGCGGATCTGGGCCGCGAGTTCCACGGTGGCGCGCGCCTTCAGATCCACGTCCTGGACGAAGCGCCCGGCCGCGTGGCGCACCTCGACGCGCCGCAGGCCCGCGCACACCGAACGCAGGGTCTTGGGGGCCACGCCCTGCGACTCCCCGTCGATGAAGATCTGGCCGCCCGGCGGGTCGGAGGTGAGCGCGATGGTGCCGATGGAAGGCTCGAGCTTGATCGGGGGGATGTCGTAGTCCTGCGGCTCGGGGACGTCGAGGCCGAGCTTGAGCGTCTCGTAGCAGGGACGCCTGAACTCGATGGTGTGGGAGCCCGAAGGCAGATCGGGAATCTCGAGCCGGCTGGAGGACTTCGAGGGGTCGAGGCCGCGGGCCGCGGCGATGGCGGCGAGGGCGGGGTCGAGGACGCCGGTGGTCGAGCCCCTCCGGACCCCGTCGATGAGGATCTCCACGTCGGTGGGCTCGGTGATCACGAAGCCGGTGGCGGAGGTCCGCACCAGGTCGAATTGAAGGCTGAGCGTCTCGCCCGCGGCCACCGTGACCGGGCGGGTTTCCTGGCGGTAGCCGTTCTTGGTGATGTCGAGGGTGTAATCGCCCGCCACCACTTCGAGGGGGAAGAAATCGGTGACGGAGAGCGGCTTTCCGTTCAGGGCCACCGTGGCTCCCTGGGGCATGGACTGCACGGTGACGAAACCGATGATCCTGGCCTTGACGCCCTTGAAGAAGTCGATCACCTTCGGCGAGATCGAAGCGGCGTCGAGGTTGTGCTGAGGCCGCAGGGCGATCAGCGCCCGGAAGCTGTCGCCCGCCTTGTCGGTGTTTCCCAGGTTGAACTGCACCCGGGCCCGATACTCGTAGGCGTTCACCAGGAGAGTGGCGCCGGGTTCGGTCAGCGTGCCCTGGCGTCTCTCCGTCTCCAGCCGTCCGATGATCTCCTCGAAGCGGAGGAGCGACTGCCCCTGCTGCGGGCCCTCGAACTCGGACACCGCCTGGTCCAGGGTGGCGCGCAGGGCGGCGAGGTCCGCATCGGACTGGGCCCAGGCGGAGGTCCCGAGCGCGGAGCCCACGAGCAGGGCGAGGGCCAGGCGCCTCAGCCTCACTTGAACCTCACGATGGTCTCGGTGCGGTCGTCGTAGACGAGGGCCGCGCCGGTCAGGTCGATGGCGATGGCCCGGCTCTTCTTCACGTCGGAAGCGCCGAAGGTGGACATCAAGTCGCCCTTGGGGGAAAACACGAAGATGCCCTGGTCCTCGTCGGCCACGTAGAGGTTCGAGAAGGCGTCGATGGCCACGTCGACCGGCTTCTTCCACTCGAAGCCCGCACCCCGCGGCCCGATCTTCGAGACCAGGCGGCCGGCGTCATCGAGGATCTCCACGGACTTGTCGTCCTTGCGAAGCATGACCGCCTCTCCGCGGGGTGTGGTGAGCATCTTGACCACTTCCCGCTCGCCCCGGTCGGGGAAGAGCGATGCGAACGCGCCGCTCTTGAACCGGAGCACGCGCTTGCGCTTGAGGTCGGACACCAGGGTGTCGCCCGACACGAGGATGGTGGCCGCGCCGATCCGGTCGATGGGCTCGGTTTCGCCCGGCTTCTCCGCGGGGATCGAGAACGAGAGCACCGAGCCGCCCACCTTGACCGCGAGCTTCGACGCGAACACCACCTCGCCCTGGGGCGAGAGGCAGAGGGTCTGGGGGTCCTCGGCGGCCACCGACGAGGCCAGCTTGAGGCTCGAGTCGTAGGCGACCGCGGACTTCGTCTTGTTCGAAGCGATCCAGGTGGCGCCCTGGGGCGTGACCACGAGAGCGCGGACGTCCTTGAGCACGTCGCCCGCCGCGAAGGAGAAGGCCGGGTCCTTGAGGAAGGCCGGACGCTCGCCGCCGTAGAGCCGGAAGAGCGCGGTGGTCGCGTTCAGGGCGCGGGCGGCCGCGGGGGACGAGGGCCAGGAGGACCGGACCCTCTGGAACTCCTCGATCCCGGCCTGGGTGTCGCCGGCCATGGCCAGGGACAGGGCCAGCTCGTACTGGGCCTCGGGAGCTATGTCGCTCGACGGATGGTCGAGGACCGCGCGCCGGGCCGCGTCGATGGCCGGGTCGTAGCGACCCGCCCGCCGATACACCGCGGCCGAGGCCACGAGCGCGTTCGGGACGAAGGCACTCTCGGGATAGAGCCGGATCACCCGCTGGAAGTTCGCGAGAGCGTCGTCATACGCCCCCTGGGAGGCGGCGGTGGCGAAGGCGATCCGGCCCATCTGCAGGTAGGCCCCGGGCGCGGCGTCGCTTTGCGGGTATCGCTTCGCGATCTGGTCGTAGACCTCGCGAGCCTTCACGAGGTTCTTCTCCACGTCCTCGGCGTACCGGCCGATGTCGAGAAGCGCATCGTCCGCATAGGGGGAGTTGGGGAAGCCGGTGACGATGGTCTGAAGCGCGTCGAGGCCCTGCCGCGCGCGGCCGTTCGCGATGTCGCTGCGGCCGTCCTCGAGGAGACGCCTCGCTTGATCGTCGGGCCGGGGCTGGGCGGAAGCGAGGGATGCCGCGGCGAGCAAGGCCGCGGTCGCGGTGAACCGAGCCCGAATCCTCACGGTTTGCGTCCCATGACGTATGAAGGTCTCCCGGCCTGGACCTGGATCTTCTCTTCCGACTTCGCGCCGTCGGGCCACTCGAAGCTCACCACGTGGCTGCCGGCCGCGATGGTCCGGTCCAGGATCGGAGGATAATCGACGAACACGCCATTCAGGAAGATCTTGCAGTTGTCCGGGGTGGCGCGCACCCCGATCTTGCCGGTCGCGGGCGCCTTGATCGTGGTGGTGCTTCCAGCCTCGAGGCGAACGGTCTCGCGATGCTTGAGGAAGATCGAGGCCGATTCGAGGAGAATCTCCTGGGTCCCGGCGGAGAGGGTCGCGGTGACGCCCGGCTTGTCGGAGGCGAGGACGCGGCCTCCGGCCGATACGGTGAGGGGATAGGCGCTCTCGACCACCAGGGTGGCCGGCGGCCCATCGGCGGCCAGGGTCGCTTCCACCGAGGAGGGAATGGGCGGATCGACCCGGATCTCCTTCGACTGGTAGCCGGGAAGCGAAAGGGTGATCGAGTGCGGCGCGTTCGCCGACACCTCGGCGCGCAGCGGAGTCACTCCCACCGCCTTCCGGTCGATGCGGATGTTCGCGCCGGAGGGCTGGGAACTGACCTCGATGGAGGTCTTGGGAACCACGGCGGGGCCCGCGGAGGCGGCGGCCGGGGAGGCCGCGCGCGGAGCCGTAGCGCCCGGGGCCGCGCGCCTTTCAGGTGTCGGGTCCGCTCCGGGAACGAAGATCTCGGTGATGGTGGGTCTGGGCTTCGCCGGATTGGAGTCGGCCTCGCCGCGGTTCAGGTACAAGAGGCCGGCGATCGATCCCGCGACCACCAGGGCCGCGACCGCCCCGACCATCATCGCGTTCGAGGGCCCGGCGCCATTGGGCGCGGGCGTTTCACGGCTCGCCCCCTGCAGGATGGTTTCGGCGCTCCCGCTGATGGTCTTGCCGGCCAGGATGGTCTCTTCGCCCTGGGCTTCGGCCCGGCCGAAAGTCGCGTCGAGTTCGGGGAACGCGGCGGTCTCGGCCATGGCCTGGGGGGCCGCGGGCTTGCGCCGGAACAGGCGGCGCAGGCGCTGGGCCTCGGTAGCGTCGGGATGCGCGGTCGCGATGGTCTCGACCACCTCGATGATTCTCGGGTCGGGCTGGTTCGAGGCCAGGTTCTTCCTCGCCTGGCTCAACGCGGCCAGGTCCTCGACTTCGAGTTGCGGGGTGGGATACCGGTCGCGCAGCCGCGCGAGATCGTCCGCCATCAGGCCGGCGGACGGATAGCGCGAGTCCGCTTCCTTCTCGAGCGCCTTGTCGATCACGCGCTGGACATCCGCGGTCAAGGGCCCGGCCGCGCCCTCGGGCAGGCGCGGGTGAGGCTCGTTGACGATGCGATAGAGGACGCGGGTCGGGTCGTCGGCCATGAACGGGCGCTTTCCCGCGAACAGCTCGTGGAGGATGACGCCCACCGCGAACACGTCGGTGCGGCCGTCGAGCACCCCGCCGCGGATGTGCTCGGGGCTCATGTAATAGGGCGTGCCCACCATCATCCCGGCCCGGGTCACCGAGGTGCTCTCGACCTTGGCGATGCCGAAGTCGAGGATCTTCACCCCGCCGTCATCGAGGACGCGGATGTTGGACGGCTTGATGTCGCGATGAACGATGCGGTGGTTGTGGGCGAAGTCGAGGCCGCGCAGGGTCTGGATCACGATGTCGAGGCGCTCGGTGGTGGAGAGCTTCTCGCCCGACCGCAGCAGGTGTTCGAGATCCTCGCCGCCCAGAAGCTCCATGGCGATGAAGGGAAGACCGCGGTCTTCGCTGAGTTCGAACACGGTGACGATGTTCGGGTGCTGGAGCCGCGCCGCCGCCTTCGCCTCGATCTCGAACCGGCCGCGGCTTTCGTCGTCGGGGGACCCTTCGAGACGCAGGGTCTTGATCGCGACATCGCGGTCGAGGGCCTCGTCGCGCCCGAGGTAGACCACCCCCATGCCGCCCTTGCCGAGCCTCGCGCGGACCCGGTACCGTCCGATCCGGTATTCGCCGCCGGCGCGGGGTTTGTGGGCGGCGCTACTTCCGGGGGTCACGACGATCGCATCCCATCAATGATGCGACTTCAGTCGTCCCGCTTCACGAGCAGGACCGTGATGTTGTCTTCGCCGCCGTGAGCGTTGGCCTCGGCGACCAGGACCTCGGCGGCCTTCTTGGGATCGGGGTTCGCCTTCACGATGCGCTCGAGGTCGGAGTCCAGGACCATCCCCGAGAGGCCGTCCGAGCAGAGAAGCAGGACGTCGCCCACCGCCATCTCGTGAGCGGTGACGTCGACATTCAGATCGGGCGACGCGCCGATGGCCCGGGTGACCACGTTGCGGAGCGGATGGGACCGCGCCTGTTCGTGGGTGAGGACGCCCAGGGCCACCTGTTCGAGGACCCACGAATGATCGACCGTGACCTGGGTGATGCCCGCGCCGTTGATCAGGTACAGGCGCGAGTCGCCCACGTGGGCGATATGGGCGGTGGCGTTCTCGAAGAGGACCCCGACGATGGTGGTGGCCATGCCCTCGTAGTCGGCCTGGGTGAGACTCAGGTCCAGGACCTTCTGGTTGCCGAAACGCACGGCGGTCTTGAGCCGGTTCGCGACCAGGGAGAGGTTCGGGTCCACGCCCCAGGGCCAGGTGATGTCGGTTTCCGTGGCGGTGAGGGCCACGAACTCCGCCACCGCCTGGACCGCGGTGCTGGACGCGATCTCGCCGGCCGCGTGTCCGCCCATCCCGTCGGCGACCACGAACAGATCGTGCGGCTCGAAGATCCCGAAGTAGTCTTCGTTGTTCTTCCGCCGCCGTCCAACGTCGGTGGCGCCGAAGTAGTTCAGCTTCAAAGTCTCCTGCCTTCTTTAGGGCGGCGGGTGCGGCTGAACATCGGTCGCCTCATTGGTTTCGGTAAGTAGACATCAAAGACGGAAGGCTAAGCAAACCCAGTCAGCTTCAGCGTTTGCGGAGGCGATCGAACAGGCCTCGGGCGGTTTCCGCGGTGTTTCGCGAGGGCGTCTCGGGTTCGGCGGGAGCCGCCGGGATTTCCTTGAGGGCGCGTTGAACGTCGGGATGGTCGGGCTTGATCGCGATGGCGCTGTCGAGGGCCCGCTTGGCCCGAAGCTTGAGGCCCTGCGAGTGCAGGAGCAGGGCGAGTTCGGCCAGGTAGGACACATTCTTCGGCTCGAGCCGGGACGCCGTCTCCATGTGGCTCAGGGCATCCCGGATCCAGTTCGGGTTCTTCGCGAGGGCCATGCTGAGCATCGCGTGCGCCCGGGCGTTCTTCTCGTCGTTGGTGACCGCAATGTTGAGGAGCTGAACCGCGGTGTGGTAGTCCTGCTTCTTGAAAGCCTCGATGCCCTGCGCGAGCATGTCCATGGTCGGCATGGCCGCGGAGGCGATGGGAGCTCCTGCCGTCGACGAGGCGGTTGGGGGAGCGGCCGGAGCCGGCCTCCCGTCGCGGGGCGAAAGAGGCGGACCCTGCACCACGGGCGGAGCGGCTCTCTGAGCGGGCGACCTCGTCTCGCTGACCGTCGGCAGCTTCGAGGTGTAGTCGCGGCGCGTCCGGTCCCTCGACAGCGTGTCGTAGGCCGCGGTCACGTTCTTGAAGAGGTCCTCCGCCTTCTTGCGCTCCGCGGGATCCTTGACCTTGTCCGGATGGGTGTCGCGGGCGAGCTTCAGGTAGGCGTCCCGGATCTCGATGTTGGTCGCGTTCCGGGAGACGCCAAGGATGGCGTAGTAGTCGGTCATGGGATGGGCTTGGCGGGAGGTACCAGCGAGGATACCTGATTGACCGTCTCCCTAAAACCAAAGGCCAGGCCTTTGGCCCTCGCGGCCGCGGGCTACTCCTTGGTGCCCTTCTGGGTCTGCGCCTTCACGAAGCGCTGGGCTGCCTTCCGGATGGCCTCGGGCACATTGCGGTCGACGGTGAGGGCCTTCTGGTCGCGCGGCTGGAGGCGGGAAACGAAGCCCATGGCGATGGGAAGGGGAGTCCTCGGGTTCTTCACCAGGGAGCTGATGACCGTGTACTTCTTCGTCCAGTCGCGGTTGGTTCCGATGCGCCGCAGGACCTCGTCGGACACGTTCTTCATTCCCGCGAACTGCTCGATCTCGGCCTCGGTGATCTTGGGCGACCCGAGAACCGCGAGAGAAACCAGTCGGTTGGGGTCACGGATCAGGAAGCTCCGGTACTGCGCGTCCTTGGTGAGCGCGGCCTTGATCTTCTGTCCCGTCTTCATGCTGAACAGTTCGGTGAGCTTGCTGACCGCCCCTTCGTCCTTCTTCTCGTCCTCGGTGAGAATCGTCGACACGGCCTCTTCGGGCTTGATCTCGATCAGGTTCTCGTCGGCCGCGGCCGCCTCTTCCGGGGCCGCGGGCGGTGGAGCGGTGGCCGGCGGGGGCGGGGGCGCCGGCGCGGGCTGCGCCTCCGGTTCGGGCGTCGCCCCGATGGAGAAGGTTTCGCGCAACTCGGCGAGACGCCGTCGCTGGTCTCGTGAC
>DAORUA010000183.1:0-7650 GCA_035432945.1 Vicinamibacteria bacterium
CGTCCTCGCCTTCCTCGATGTCAATCCCCTCTCGAAGGGACACACCCTGGTGATCCCCAAGGAGGCGGCGCCGACCCTCGACAAGCTCTCCGAGGCGTCGGCCGCGGCGCTGGGGCGGGTTCTGCCCAAGGTCGCGCGCGCGGTGATGGCGGCCACCGGCGCCACGTCCTTCAACGTCCTCCAGAACAACGGGGCGGACGCGCACCAGGCGGTGTTTCACGTCCACTTCCACATCATTCCGAAGGTCGACGGGCGCGGCCTCGGGATCGGGTGGGAGCCCATGAAGGCGGAGCCCGCGGACCTCAAGGCCCTGCGCGAGAAGATCGCCTTTGCCGCGGCCACCGAGACCCAGAAGAGCTAAGGCCTATAATCGCCGCCCCACCATGACCGAGAAAATGCGCGCCAGGAAGATCCGCGTCGTCGTCGCCAAACCAGGACTGGACGGCCACGATCGAGGCGCCAAGGTGGTGGCCCGCGCCCTGCGCGACGCCGGCATGGAAGTGGTCTACACCGGCCTGCGCCAGACCCCCGAGCAGATCGTGAGCGCCGCCGCCCAGGAGGACGCCGACATCATCGGCCTGTCCATCCTGTCCGGCGCGCACCTGCCCATCTGCGGGAAGATCGTGGCCCTGCTCAAGGAGAAGGGGATGGAGGGAACGCGGGTTTTCGTGGGCGGCATCATCCCCACCCAGGACATCGAGCCCCTGCGCGCCATGGGGGTTTCCGAGGTCTTTCTTCCCGGCGCGTCGCTCAAGGACATCGTCGACCGCGTGGAGCGTTCGGTCGCCGCGGCCGAGGCGGTGTGAGGGAATGAAGGGGGTTCTGGCCGTTCTGGCCCTCGCGCTGCTCGTGCCCGCGGGAGCCGACGCCCAGGGATGGGAGACCGTGGTCCCGGGCGGTGAGACCATCTGCTCGGATGGATCTCCCTATCGCTTCTTCGTCCATCGCGGCGACCCCGGCAAGCTCCTCGTCGAGTTCGAGGGCGGGGGCGCCTGCTGGAGCGGGGCCACCTGCGAGGCCGACGTCTACAACAAGACGGTGACCAGCGACCCCGAAGCGGCCCGCCAGACCGGCCAGCTCCAGGGGATCTACGACCGGGCGAATCCGGCGAATCCCCTCAAGGACTACACCCACGTCTACATTCCCTATTGCACGGGCGACCTGCACTGGGGCAACGCGGCCGCGAATTACGCGAGCGTGACCGGAAAGCCCTACGTGATTCAGCACAAGGGCGCCACGAACGCGGCCACCGCTTTGAACTGGGCGGGCGCCAATGTTCCAGCACCCGCGCAGGTGGTGGTGGCGGGCTGCAGCGCCGGAGGCTACGGAGCCGCGTTGTGGTCGGCGAAGATCGCGCAGGCGTATCCGGGGGCTCGCCTGGTCGAACTCGCCGATTCCGCGGCGGGCGTCGTTCCCGACGGTTTCTTCGCCACCACCCTCACGAGCTGGAACGTCGCGGACGCCTGGCCGGCCTTCATTCCCGGCCTCGCTCTCGATCGCGTCGATCCCGCGACCCTGACCCTCCCGAAGCTCTACACCGCGGTGGCCGGCTTCTTCCCGACCGCATCGTTCTCCCAGTTCAACACCCGCACCGACTCGGTCCAGATCTTCTTCTACGCCCTGTCGAAGGGCTCGATCTCGGCCACCGACGTCTTCGACTGGTCGGCGAAGATGGTCTCGAACGTGGAGCAGATCTCGGCCTCGAACCCCAATTTCCGCGCTTATCTGGCGCCTGGGACCGAGCACTGCATCATCAACCGGCCGTCCTTCTTCACCCAGGAGGTCGGGGGAAAGAAGTTCTCCGACTGGGTGACCACGCTGCTGTCGGGAGCCGATCCGGGTCAGGTTCGCTAAGAGGCCGGCCGCTCCTGCCCTTAGAATCCAGAGTCAACAAAAGGGAGGCCCGCCGTGGCGACTCACAACACGTCCAAGCTGTTCGTGCTCGACCATCGCGAGCTGGCCTTTCTGCAGAAGATCTCCCGGGCCGAATACCAGTTCATCACCGACGAGGAGCAGGTCGCCCGCCAGTTGCTGCGCGACAAGTTGAACGAGGTGGTGTTGAGCCCGCGTGAGAACCGGATCGCGGTGAACCTCACCACGGACGAACTGATCTTCCTGGCCCTCATCGTCAAGGAGAACTTCTCGTTCGTGACCGGTCAGGAGAGGGATGCCCGCAACCTCCTCCAGGCCAGGCTCGATGCGGCGGCGAGCGTTGGCGTGGGCAGCTAGAAGGAATCGCGATCCGCGCGGGTGGGGGATTTGACCCTCGCCCCGGGCGGCTCCTATCATTCTTCACAACTGGGCGGACGGGCGAGTTTGTGCCTGGAGCCTCTTTCGAGCGGGAGAGAACATGTCCTCACGAACCGGCGTCCTGGCCGTCGCACTCGCCATGGCCGCACCTGGCCTCGCGCACGCGCAGGAGAAACTGGCCTTCCTGATTCCCAACCTGTTCGGTCCGACCGGCCTGACCGTGAACAGCGAGGCCCGGCTCCCGAACGGCGACACCCACTCGGCGCATTTCAACAGTTCGTTCCAGGCGAACTTCTCGCCGTTCAACTCGGCCCTGGCGTCCAGGCTCGCCTCGGTCCCCCTTCCCGCGCCGGCCTCGGGTTTCACCTACACCTTCGACCCGGCCCTTGGAGTCTTCAACCGTTCCACCCGGAGCTTCGGCCCGATCGTCACCGACCGCGCCGAGACCATCGGCAAGAAGCGCGCCTCCATCGGCTTTGCCTACCAGTACTTCAGCTTCGACGAGATCGACGGCCTGGACCTCGGGGACATTCCCACCGTCTTCACCCACGACAATCCCGTGGCCGGCACCGGCCGTGACGACGTGATCACCGCGAACAACGCGATTTCCGCGCAGATGACCCAGTTCACCGCGTACCTGAGCTACGGCATTTCCGACCGGGTCGATATTTCCGTGGCCCTGCCCCTGGTGAGCGTGGATCTGGCCGTCCGGTCGACGGCCCAGATCCGGCGCATCGGGACCGTGAACAGCGCCATCCACTTCTTCTATCAGCCCACCGGAGACACCTATGGCGATCACGCGGCCTTCAGCAAGGCCGGGCACGCGTCCGGGATCGGGGACGTGGCCCTTCGCCTGAAGGCGTCGCTCTTGAAGAAGGAGACCCTCGGCATCGCCCTCGGGGTCGAGAGCCGGCTTCCCACCGGCGACGAGAAGGATCTCCTCGGCGCGGGCGCTTTCGCGGTCAAGCCTTACTTCGTCCTCTCGTCGCCGCATGGCGCGTTCTCACCTCACATCAACGCCGCCTACCAGTGGAACGGGAAGAGCCTGCTGGGCGGGAATGTGCTGAGCGGGGTCAAAGAGGACCTGCCCGACGAGGCCGTGGTCGCGGTGGGCGCCGACATCGGCATCGGCCAGAAGCTGAGTCTCGCTTTCGACGTGGTCGGCCGCCGCGTGATCAACGGCGAGCAGGTCACGCGCGAGACCTTCACCGCCCTCAACAACGTCTCGAAGTTTCCCATCGTGCACTTCAGCCGGGACTCGTACAACATGGTCGACGGGGCGATCGGGGTGAAGGCCAATCCGGGCGGCGGCCTCCTGATCAACCTGAACGTTACCTTCAAGATGAACGACGGCGGGCTGCGCGACCGCGTGACCCCGCTGCTCGGGATCGAGTACAGCTTCTAAGCTCGCCGGCCGCCTACTGGCCGATCTCGGTGATCACCCAGCCGCTTTCGGTCCGGGCGAGCTTCAGCACCTGACGCACCGCGGGTACGGCCTGGCCCGAGACGCGCCCGCTGCGGGTCACCCTCAGCGTGGCCTTGTCCCCGTCCACCGAGACCGAATCCACGGTGTAGTCGACCTGCTGCGAGGTGACATTCTGGAAGGCGTCCCGCAGGCGCCTCTCCTCGTCGGGTTTGAGATCGGGGCGCAGCCTCTTGTAGAGCGCGAGGTCCTTCTGCTCGATGGCCTGCTTGAGGCGGGCCACCACCTGGCGCACCGCCGCATCGTCGTCGACCACCGGCTTTTGCGCCGGGGGCGGTGTGGCCGGGGGTGGAGTGGCGACGGGAGTCTGGGCCGCGGCCGCCGGAGTCGGAGGCGGGGTGGCGGGCACGGAGAGGGGAGTGGCCGCGACCGTGACCGGAGGAGGCTCCGCGGCCTTCGTGGCGACGGCAGCGGCGGCCCTCTTCGCGGCCGAGTCCTGAGCGTCTCGTCCCGCCGCCTCGTACGCCCGCCGGGCTTCGGCGAAACGCTGCACGGCCTCGGTGTACTGCTTGCGGCCGTACGCCGCCTCTCCCTGGTTCGCGTAGCTCGCCCCGTCCGCGTACGCCCGGAGCGAACTCGCCCCCGCTCGGCGCGCGGCCTCCGCGGCGCGCTTCATCTCCTTCGAGGCGTCGTCGGCCTTCGCCTTGAAACGGCTGGCGAGCTTCTCCGATAGCTCGGCGGCCACGGGGTGCTTTGGCATGACGTCGAGCACCCGGGCCAGGGACCTGCTGGCCCCGTCGAGGTCGCCCGCCTCCGCCATGCGTCTTGCCTCGCGGGCGTCCGCCTCGACGCCGTCGAGCAGGGCGCGCGCCCGGGTCGTGATGTCCTGGGCCGCGAGGTTGCCGGGATCGAACTGCAGCGCCTTCTGCGCGGCGGCGATGGCCCCTTCGGGGTCCTTGTATTCGAGGCTCTTCCGCGCCGCGTCGAGCTGGGCTTCGATGGCCACGCTGAAGACGGCCCGGGCCTGACGATCGTCGGGTGCGGCGGCCGGAGTCTCGGGACGTCTCAAGAGCACCACGAGGGCTACCACCGCGATCGCCACGATCGCGCCGATGCCCAGGAACAACGGGGTCCGCGACGGCGCTGCCGCCTCCGGCGCCGCCGCGGGGGGCGTGCTCGCGGGGGGGATCGCCGGCTTAGAGCCGGGCTTCGCTCCGCGCCTTATGGCCGGCGCGCTGGTGGGCCGCAGGGAGGGGACGGGGCCCGGCCGCAGGGTGGTCGACCGGCGCTGTGCGGGAGAAGTGGGCGCCGCGGGCGTGCCCGGATCGATCCACATCGCGGTGGCCGCGACTTCGCCCGGGCTTTGCAGAATGGTCGGGGCCTCGCCCATGGCCCCGATCGCGGTGGCCTCGTCGAGGGAGCCATCGAGGACTCGCTGGCACAGATCGAGGGCTTCGCGCATCTGCGCCGCGTCGCGGTAGCGGAGTTCGGGAGCCTTGGCGAGGGCTCGCCAGATGAAAGTCACGATGACCGGGGGGACGCCCTCGCAGATCTCGGTGAGCGGCGCCGGCTGCGACTCGGTGACCTTGTAGAGGACCGCGTGCATCGAATCGGCGTCGAACGCGCGCCGACCCGAGAGGATCTCGTAGAACATGGCGCCGAGGGAGAAGACGTCGGAAGCGGGACCGGTCTTCTCTCCCCGCACCTGTTCGGGGGACATGTAATTCGGCGTCCCCATCACCGTGCCCGCGCGCGTGATCTCGGACTCTCCGAGCCGGGCGAGGCCGAAGTCCATGACCTTGATGTGGCCGTTCTTCTGGATGTGGATGTTGGCCGGCTTGAGATCGCGGTGGATGACCCCCGCGTTGTGCGCGTACGCGACCCCGTCGAGGATCTGCTCCATCACCGGGAGCTTGTCCTCGAGGGCGGGAAGAGCGCCGCGCTTGAGGGTGTGCTGCAGATCCTCCCCCTCGAGAAGCTCCATGGCCATGAAGAACCGTCCCGCGTCCTCGCCGAACTCGTGCAGCGTGACCACGTTGGGATGGTTGAGCCGGGCCGCGGACTGGGCCTCGCGCAGGAATCGCTGCCCCATTTCGGGGTTGCCCAGGACCGCCGCCGACATGGTCTTGATGGCGACGAAACGGTCGAGCACGGTGTCGCGGGCCTTGTAGACCTCGCCCATCGCGCCCTGCCCGATCTTCGAGACGATCTCGTATTTCCCGATCCGATCGGCGGGATTCCCTGACCGTGCCGCGCCCTCGACAGCCATAACCTGAGACGATACACCGACCCCGCCCGGGACCGGGGGGGTGGGCGCGGTCTACGTGCTCTCGGTCTTGCCGAGAATGCGGTCCGCGTAGTCGATGAACTGGCGCACGTACTGGCGCTTCTCGAGGTAGCTGCCGGGGAAGAAGCTGCGCTTCACGCCGTAGATGAGGGAGTCGCGGACCTCGCGGGCGGTGAGGTCGAAGGCCTCGACCGCGCGGCTGATTTCCCGGGACACCGTGGTGCTCGAGACCAGGCGGTTGTCCGTGCAGAACGTGGTGGAGAGCTTCCGCTTCCGCATCTCCGCGAACGGGTGCTTCGACAGGTCGGCCGCGAGCTCCGGCACGGTCTGCTGGTTCGAGGTGAGGCACACCTCGAGGGTGATCCGCTTGTCGGCCACGAACTGGACCAGCGACTCGACGTAGGCCTTCTTGTTGGGAATGTGGCCCTGGATCTTGTCCTCGCTGAACAGCCAGGTGCCGTGGCCGATGCGGTCGGCGTGCAGATCGCCGATGGCCTGGAAGATCGACTCCGGGCCGTAGTCCTCGCCCGCGTGCACGGTCTTGCCGAGGAAGGCCTCGTGCGCGATCTGGTACGCGTGCTTGTGATCGCCCGCCGGGTACCCCTTCTCCTGCCCCGCGAGGTCGATGCCGACCACCAGGCACCCTTCGTCGCGGAGCCGGGCCGCGGCGCGCGCCACCTCGACGCTCGCGGTCGAGTAGAGCTCGAAACGATCCGCCTCGGGCATGGCGCTGAAGAGCCGGCCGAAGCCCTGGGACCAGTTGCCTTCGAAGTAGCGCATCGCGCACAGGATCATTCCGGCCACGAACTTCGGTTCGGTCCCGTCCACCACCGCGGGCCGGGCGTTGAACTCCTTTGCCGCGCTGCGAAGACCGCGGTCCACCGCGTTCACGACTTCGGACATGGTGAGGCCGTCGCGGACGGAGAGCTGGGGCGCGAAGCGGACCTCCACGTATCGGACGCCTTCCGCCTGGTTGTCGAGACAGAACTCGTAGGCGATCCGTTCGATCGCCTCGGGGTCGATCATGACCGCGGTGGTGTACATGAACCCCTCGAGATACTCGGGCAGGTTCTTGTAGGTCTCCTTGAAGACGAGTTCGCGCAAGCCTTCAACGGTGTAGGAGGGAAGCTTCACGCTTCGCTCCTTCGCAAGCTCGATCAGGGTGGGGATCCGCAGGGAGCCATCCAGATGGACGTGGAGGTCCGTCTTGGGGAGTTTATGGATGACTTCCGGGGTGAGTTCGGTCATTTGTTGTCGCTTTCCTTGCCGCAGCGGCCCTATTGCCGTCTGCCAAGCTCATGGGCTCTGGTTTCGTATCCGCGAAAGTATAGTGAAACCGCCCATGATTCGCCGCTTCGGTCCCGGTCTGCTCGCCCTCGCCCTCGTCGCGGCCGACCTGATCCGGCCGTCCCTCGAGCCCGGGGTTCCGGTCTTCCAGGCGACCCTCGTGGGGCTCGCGGTGGCCCTCACCTGGCGCACGCGGCTGTGCGATCTTCGCGAAGGCGGCGAGCGGTGGGCGCTGCTGACCCTCCTCGCGCCAGACGGCGAAAGGCTGGTCCTCGTGACCGTATGGCACGACGCCTCGATGGCCACCTTCGCCCTACCGCTGTCGCCGATGGTCGCGGGCAAGGACTATACGCTGGTCGAGGTGGGGACGGAGTTGCGCATCGCGAGCGAGGAGCTGCTCGCG
>DAORUA010000184.1:0-7641 GCA_035432945.1 Vicinamibacteria bacterium
TCCAGGTGTTCACCGGCTGGCGGATCAGCGATTCGCGAAGGCCTTCGCAGAAGCAGTCGTCGGGCAGACAGGTGGCGGGGCGCCAGGACGCCCAGGTGCTGGAAGCGGCGAGTGCGGGCTCCACCATCGCGCCGAACCATAGCGGCTTGGCCCCCCGGAAACACCGAAGTCCCGGGTTCGCCTTTCCTGAACTGGTCCGAAAATGTCGGATCAATGTCATTGAGGACATCGGGCGCACAGCCTATGTTGAAAAATGGGCCCGACTCCCGGGCCGATTCTCAGGAGGTCCCCATGGACGCACTCTCCAAGGACATTCGCTACGGCATCCGCACCCTGGTCCGGAGCCCGGGGTTCGCTCTCGCCACCATCTTCACCCTGGGCCTCGGGATCGGCGCCAACACCGCCATCTTCAGCCTGATCCGCGGCGTGCTCCTGAAGCCCCTGCCCTACGCCAACGCGGACCGCCTGGTGCTGGTCCGGCAGTCCGCGCCTCTTTCGGGGCGGGCGAACTCCGGGGTGTCGGTGCGGGAGTACTACGACTACAAGGAGCAGGTGAAGGAATTCGACGAACTCGTCGAGTACCACCAGATGTCCTTCGACCTCCTCAAGCGCGGGGAGCCGGACCGCGTCAACACCGGCGTCGTCTCCCACAACTTCTTCGACGTGCTCGGAATCAAGCCGATCCTGGGCCGCTCGTTCGTGAAGGAGGACGATCTGCCCGGCGCCGAAGCGGTGCTGATCCTCAGCCATTCCTACTGGCAGTCGAAGTTCTCCGGCGACCCGAACATCGTGAACCAGGTCTTTCAGATGAACGACCGGCCGCACCGGGTCATCGGCGTGCTTCCCGATGTCCCCCACTACCCGAGCGAGAACGACGTGTACATGTCCGTCTCCGCCTGCCCGTTCCGCGCCTCCGCGGAAACGCAGCAGCTCCAGAGCCGTCGCGCCTTCTCGATCCTCGACGTCTTCGGCCGTCTGAAGCCGGGGGCACCGCGCGAGGCCGCGGCCGCTTCGGTCGCCGCGATCTGCCGGCGGTTCACCCGCGATCACCCCGACGCCTATCGTCCCGACTCCGGCTTTGCCGCGTCTCTTCTCGACGTTCGGGAGCAGCTCACCCAGAACGCGCGGCCGATGCTCCTGATCCTCCTCGGAACCGCGGGCCTGATCCTGCTGATCGCCTGCGCGAACGTGGCGAACCTCACCCTCGCCCGGGTCCTGAGGCGCGACCGCGAACTCGCCCTGCGGGGCGCCCTCGGCGCCGACCGGGGCCGGCTGATCCGTCAGCTCCTCACCGAAGGTTCACTCATCTCGCTTGCCGGCGGCGTCCTCGGACTGGTCTTCGCGGTGTCGACACTCGGCATGCTGACCCGATTCGTCTCGCGCTTCACCGCCCGCACCGGCGAGATCGGCATCGATCTGCGGGTTCTCGCTTTCACCCTGGTGGTCGCCCTCGCGACCGGTGTCTTCTTCGGGATCCTGCCCGCCCTGGCCTCGAAGGTCGACCTCGCGAGCGCCATGAAACAGGGGGCCAAGGGCAGCGGGGGGGCAGCGCAGCGCAGGCGGCTCACCTCGGGCCTCATCGTGGCCCAGGTCGCGGTCTCGGTGGTGCTGCTGACCGGCGCGGGGCTGCTGCTCGCGAGCTTCTATCGCCTGCAGAAGGTGGACCCCGGCTACCGCGCCGAGCAGGTCGTCTCCGCGGAGATCTTCACGAACTTCTCCCGCTACCCGAACCTCGACGCCCAGCTGCGCTTCTACCTGCCCCTGCTCGAACGCCTGCAGGGAACTCCCGGCGTCGTCTCCGCGGCGGTGACGAACGCGGTTCCCCTGGTCACGATTCAGCCGGGGAATCTGCCCTTCCAGATCGAGGGCCGCGTGGTCGACAACCCCGACGCGAGGCCTTCCGCCGACGGCCGGATCGTGAGCGCCGATTACTTCAAGACCCTCGGCATCCCCCTGATCCAGGGACGCTTCTTCACCGAAGGAGACGGACGAGAGGCTCCGCGGGTGGTGGTGGTCAACCAGTCGATGGTTCGCTTCTGGGAGGGGAAGGATCCGATCGGATCGCGCATCTCCACCGACAACGGCCGGACCTGGAGCACGGTCGTGGGTGTCGCGGGCGACGTCAAGCAGTTCGGACTCGATCGCGACTCGGTGGCGCAGGTCTACGTCCCGCTCCGACAGACCGCGCAGGGCCTCGGCGGCCGGCTGCTGGTCCGCACCGCGGGCGGGCTCGGGTCCGCGGCCCAGATCATCAAGAACGCGGTTCGATCCATCGACCCGGACATGCCGATCAAGAACCTCCGCACCCTCGAGGAGGTCCGCGGCGAATACCTCGCGACACCGCGGTTGACCGCGGCGCTGCTGACCCTGTTCGCGGGCCTCGCCCTGCTCGTGACCATGGCGGGCCTGTCGGGCGTGATCGGAACGTCGGTGGCGCAGCGGACGCAGGAATTCGGTCTGCGCATGGCCCTCGGGGCGAAGCGCGGAAGCGTGCTTCGAATGATCCTCGGCCAGGGCATGCGACTGGTGGCGGCCGGACTGTTGCTGGGTGTCGGGGCCTCTTACGCCTTCACCCGCGCGCTCTCGAGCTATCTGTTCGGAACCGGGGCCATGGACCCGGCGGCTCTCGGCGCGGTCCTGCTGACCTTCATGATCGCGGGCATCCTCGCGTGCCTGGGCCCGGCCCTGCGGGCGACCGCGGTCGATCCGCTGGTCGCCCTGCGCACCGAGTGAGCGTTCTCAGCGAGTCGGAGCGGGCGAAGGCGCGGGGGCGACCGGCGCGGTTCGGGGTTTCAGGCCCATGGCCTCGCGCATGGCCGCGAGGGCTTCGTCCGGGGTCCAGTCGTTGCCGGAGAATTCCTTCGCGAGCTTTCCGTCGGGGCCGATCACCACGGTCACCAGGGTGTGCGCGAACTGCCCGTCTTCCTTGAAGAACACCAGGCCGAAGTAGCGCCCCAGTCGGTCGATGGCCTCCTTGGTCCCGGTCGCGAGCTTCCAGCGGGCGAAGGGGCCCTGGCCGCGGTCCTTGACGAAGGCCGAACCGAAGGCGTTCAGGACCTCGGGACGATCGAACTCCACGTCGAAGCTGATGCTCAGGAGACGTCCGCTCTTGCGAAGGTCGGGGTCGTCCTCGATGGCCTTCTCGAGCTCCTGGAAGTTCTTCATCATCCGCGGACAGAACTCGGGAAGGGGGCAGCGCGTGTAGATGAAGGTCAAGGTGAGCGGGCGGCCGCGGTAGTCGGAGAGGCGAAGGGGTTTGCCGTCCTGGTCCTCGAGGGGGACATCGACCACGGCCTCTCCCACCCGGGCCTCTTTCGGTATGGGTATGGGCATGTCGGGCGGCGGCTCGTACCGGACCACGTTCACGTTCTCGATCCAGCTCTCGGTCGCCTTGACCACGAGGGTCGCGGTGATCACGTCACCACGGCGGAGGCGTTCGAGCCGCATGCCTCGAAAACGGCCGAGGAAGCTCTTGTCCTCGGGCATCTTGAAGGGCATGGTCATCGCGGCCATGAACCCGGGAATCTCCTCGTGCGCGACCGTGAGTTCGCGGTCGAGGATGTCGAGCGACTCGACCTTGCCCTTGAGGGGATACCGGTCCGCGCCATCGCGGGAACCGCAGTTCGCGGCGGTGGCCGCGAAGGCCAGGACGAAGAATCGGGTCAGCAGGGATTTCATGCGCGCATCCATCCTCGGCCTCAAAGACGCGGACGCTCGGCCGCCATCTGACTGGGCGAGAAGACGGGGACGCGGGCCTGGCGCACCTCGTCGGGGGTGATGGGCTGGTGACCCTCGGGAAGAAGGCCGCCGTTGCCCCAGGAGGTGAGCACGAAGTTCAAGACGTCCGCCACCTGTTCATCCTTGAGGTAACGCAAAGGCGTCATGACCGCGTCGTACTTCCGGCCGCTCACCTCGATGGGTCCGGCCATGCCGTTGAGGACGATCCGGATCAGGTGCGACCGGCCTCCGGCTTCGAGCATCCGCACCGCGTGGCCGGCGAGGGGCGGGGCGAGGGTGGCCCGGGACCTGCCGTCCGGCGCGTGGCAGCTCGAGCACAGCTTCGCGTAGATCTGCTCGCCGCCTTTCGCCTGGAGTTCCTGGGGTGGCGCCTCGCAAGCGGCGAGGACCGTCACGGCAACGACGAGCAGTCTCCGCACGAAGCGGAGTTTAAGAGAAGGGGCTTGTCGAGGGTTCCTTCGCGGGCGCTTTGGCCGCGGCCGGATTCACGAGCGGAGCCTCGGGACTCTTCGTCCAGTCCTCGAACGAACCGTCGTACAGGAGCGCCTTGATCCCGAGGGTCCGCGCCGCGAAGATCACCGCGGTCGCCTGCTGGCCGATGTGGCAGTAGGCGACGATGGTGTCGCCCGGCTTCACACCCGCGGCGGCGAAACGCGCCTGGAGTTCGTCCGCGGAGCGAAGCCGGACCTGGTCGTCCGCGGTCTCGCTGAAGGGAAGGCTCACCGCCCCCGGAATGTGCCCGAACTTCGGCGCGTCCGGCCGTCGGCCGCCGGATTTCGTGCCGTCGTAGAAAGTGCTGTCGCGCGCATCGATGATGGTGAGGCCCGCGTCCTTGCCATGCTCGCGCAGGAAAGCGGCGTTCACGACCGTCGCTCCGGTCTTGAGTGGAGACAACGTTCCCGGGCGGACCTCCGGGACCTCCGCGGTCACGGCCCCGCCGTCGCGCACCCAGGCGGGCTGTCCGCCATCGAGCAGGGAGACCCGATCGCCCAGGCCTGCGTAGTCGAGGGTGAAGATCACCCGGGTCGACGGGGACAGCCAGTCCTTCCCGAAGTACACCACGATGCGGGAATGATCCGAGATGCCAAGAGCGGCGAGCTTCTCGCGAAGCACGTCGGCGGCGGGCATCTCCAGGGTCAACCCGTTCCCGACCCCCGCCGGTTCGGACACCGCAATCTCCCGCGCGTCCACGAACCGGGCGCCCGGAATGTGCGCGGCCGCGTATTCGCTCTTGTCCCCCACATGAAGGAGGACGAGGTCCGGGTCCTTGAGGTGCTGGGCCAGCCAGGCCACCGACACCACCAGGGTGTCCCGGGGAGAGGCGGCCGCGGCCGTGAAGGCGCCCCAGGCGAGGGCGAAAGCCGCGGCTGCGGAAGGGATGAAGGGAAGACGCATGGAACCTCCTGAAGGCCGGGACCAGGACCGGCGAGAGGTCAGGATAGGGCTTCCGCCCGGCGTCGCCTAGGACATCGATCCGACAGTTTCGGACCTGTTCAATCTTGCGAATCCGGAGGCCCGTGTGCCAGCATCCGGGTCTCATGAAGCCCAAGCGCGTGGCCTTTCTCGGATTCGATGGCGTCAACGCGCTCGACCTCACCGGGCCGAGCGAAGTCTTCGCCTCCGCGCTGGTCGAGGCGGGCGGCACACTCCGCCCCGGCTATTCGATCTCGATCCTCGGCGTCACCGGCCGTTCGATCCGCTCCGAATCGGGGCTCCTGCTCAAGCCGCATCTGCCCCTGGGCGCCAAGCTCGACATCGACACCCTCATCGTCCCCGGCGGTCATGGCCTCCGCGTTCCCTCGGTCAACGCCCGGGTCGCGAAGTGGATCAGGAGCCGCGAGCCCGGGATCCGCCGGGTTGCCTCGGTATGCACGGGGATCTACGGTCTCGCGGCCACCGGGCTGCTGGACGGCCGTCGCGTGACCACGCACTGGCGCTTCGTGAACGACGTGGCCGAGAAATTCCCGGGGCTCAAGGTGGAGCCGAACGCGCTCTACGTGCGCGACGGTTCCTTCTACACCTCGGCCGGGGTCACCGCGGGCATCGACCTGGCCCTCGCCCTCGTCGAGGAGGACTACGGGGCCGAGGTGGCGCTCCGCGCCGCCCGCGAGATGGTCGTCTACCTGAAACGGTCGGGCGGCCAGGAACAATACTCCGAGCCTCTGCGTTTCCAGGTGGAGTCGACCGACCCCATCGCGGCGATCGGGACCTGGATCCGCTCCCATCTGCGGCACGACCTCTCGGTCGATGCCCTCGCCCGGCGCGCGAGCCTGTGTCCGCGGCAGTTCTCAAGAAGATTCCAGCGGGCCTTCCGGCAGACCCCCGCGGCCTTCGTGGAGGACCTGCGCCTGGGAGAGGCGCGGCAGCGCCTCGCCGCCACGAAGGCCCCGATCGATGCGGTCGCCGCCTCGGTGGGCTTTTCGAACCCGGACTCCTTCCGGCGGGCCTTCGAGCGGCGCTTCGGCCTTCCCCCCACCGTGTATCGCCGGAGATTCGCCGTCCGCGCGCCGGGAGTCTCGACCCAGGTCAGACCCTTATGCTGAGGGGATGAAGAAGAAACTCCTCGGCGCCCTGCTCATGGTTGCCTCGACGGCAACGCTGGGCGAAGCCTCCGGATTCGAGGTGGCCCTCTTCACCGGCCCCACCATCGCGACCTACAAGCAGACCTTCACATTCGCCGGCGGCTCACCCCAGGTCCAGCTCGCGCGCCTGACCGTCAAGGACGCGCCGTCGATCGAGGCCGACGGCGGTCTCGCCTTCGGCGCCGCGGCCACGTTCTTTCTCTCCAATTCCTTCGGCCTCGAGGCCCGCATGGACAGTGTCGACATCGACCTCCAGTCGTTCGGCGGAAACTACACCCTGGAGCTTGGGCCCCCCGGGTCGCCGGTCACGACCCTCCCGGTCACTCTCGGGGAGAGCCAGACCGACCTGCAGCAGGTGCGGCCGTGGTCGCTCAATCTCCGCTTTCAGTCGCAGGGTCGGGTCGGGATCGGCTTCTCCGGCGGCATCAGCTACATGTCCGCGGTCGACATCACGTCGACCCCGACCCTGACCGTCGCGAATCTCAACGCTTCGTTTCCGATCTCGCTCGTGGCGACGCCGGTGAACCCGGACCAGACGCATCACATGGGCTTCAACGCCGGGGTCACGATCCAGATCAAGATCGCCTCGGGGTTCGCCCTGGTGGGCGAGGCGCGCGGCTTCACCTTCAAGCGCTCGGAACTTCAGTGGCAGTCGACCCAGACCGGGGCCCTGAGCACGGTCGAGAAGGCGCTGCTCAATTCGATCGCGGCCCAACTCGAAGTCCCGGAGTTCACGCCGGGGTTCTGGACGGCGCGGGCGGGCCTGGCCTTCCGGTTCTAGAAGACCTCAAAGGGGCTTCCCTGGTGGAATCGATGAAGTTCCTCGCCTCGCCTCTTCTCGCGAGGGTCCCGGGTCTCGTCCACGGCTTCGGCCTGCGCTTCCCCGGGACGCGCGCGGCGGCGCGGGAAGCCGCGCAGGCGGCTCTCGTTGACTCGGGGGAGGTGTTCTTCCTGCGGCAGGTTCATGGCTGCGAGGTGGCGACGCCGCCGTGGAAGGAACCACCAGACGCGGACGCGAGCATCACCGGGCAGCCGGGCACGCTGCTGGCGATCGAAACTGCGGACTGCCTGCCCGTCCTCATCGTGGATCCGGTCAGACGTCAGGTTGCGGCGGCCCACGCGGGCTGGCGGGGCACGGTGGCGCGCGTGGCTCAGAGCGCGGTGCGGGCGATGGTGGACGCGGGTTCAAACGCGGCCGACCTGCTCGTGGCCCTCGGGCCCTCCATCGGGCCGTGCTGCTACGAGGTGGGTCCGGAGGTCGAGGCCGCGTTCGGTCCCTGGGGCGCCGGCTTCTTTGTAGCGGGGGCGGACCGGAAACATC
>DAORUA010000185.1:0-7641 GCA_035432945.1 Vicinamibacteria bacterium
CCCGTCGTCTACTACCTGATCGCCCGGCGCGGACGCGCCGCGGAGCTCAACCGCGAAGCACTCTCGCCGGAAACCCCGGCCTCTCACTAAGGACAAACACCAATGACCGTCGAACGCGCTCTCCGTGCCATGGCCGGCTTCTTCGTGATGCTCTCCGTGGCCCTCGGCTACTGGGTTCACCCCGGCTTCTTCCTCTTCACCGGCTTCGTCGGCCTGAACCTCCTGCAGTCGGCCTTCACCAACTGGTGCCCGGCCATGTGGATCCTCAAACAGTTCGGCCTGAAGAGCTGCGTACCCCAAGGCTGACAGCTATCGCGAGCGGCGGGGCAAGGCGCCGGCCCGGGTCAACCGGGCCGCCGGGAGCGGCGTCTCGATCGCCTCGAAGCCCCGGCGTCGAATCGCGTAGCCGCCCGCGTTCCTTCGCGCGCTCACCACGCGGACCAGGCGACGGCCCACGAAGTGCGCCGCCGCTCCATCGTCGATGCCGATCCCCGCTGGGACCTCGCAAGTCCCCACCATGCGGTGGAAGGACGGCCGCCGCTCGACGTCGCCGTCGTAATGGGGGCAGCCGGTTCCGGGCAGGAAGGCAAGGCAGGGCAACGCGGCGAGACGCCCCGCCCACGAGTCGGTGATTCCCATGTCGAACCAGCAGATGGCGCCCGCGCTGACCCCGGTGAGAACGACCCCGCGACGCCAGGCCTCGCGAAGGACCGCGGGAATTCCCCACTCCCGCCAGACCGCGAGCATGCTTTTCGTGTTGCCGCCGCCGACGTAGATGACGTCCTGATCGAGAAGCTCCTTGCGAAGATCGGGCGTGCGGGCGAAGAGGGGGATGTGGGTCGGGCGGCAATCGAGTTTCGTAAAGGCGGCGTAGAACTGCGCGACGTAGGCGTCAGCGTCGCCGGTGGCGGTGCCGAGAAAGCAGATCCTCGGCCGCTTCCGGCCGGTCTGGGCGAGCACGTACCGCTCGATCCGCGGATTGTCGGGCGCCACCGTGAAGCTGCCTCCGCCGATGGCGATGATCTGGCGCCTCTTCGCGGTCATGAGGTCACGCGGCTCGAGGTTCGCCGCCACTCGGAGGGCGCCTGGCCCACGATCTTCTTGAACGCGCGCGAGAACGCGGCCTCCGATTCATAGCCCACGGCGGGCGCGACCGACGAGATCGATCCCCCGTCGATCAACAGGCGCGAGGCCAGTTGCATGCGCCACAGCGCCAGGTACTGCATGGGCGGCTGGCCGACCAGTTCAGTGAACCGCTCGGCGAGAACGGACCGCGAGGCGCCCACCGAACGCGCCAGGCGTTCCACCGTCCAGGGCCCGGCGGCTTCTCCGTGCAACAAGGCGAGCGCCTGACCGACGATCGGATCCCGCAATCCGGCAAGCCAGCCCGTTTGAGTGGAGGGAAGGGCCTCGATGTGCCGGCGGATGGTCTCCACGAACATCAGTTCGGAAAGCCGCGCCAGGACGTTCTCGCTTCCCTCGCGCCCACTGCCCGACTCGCTCGCGGCGAGGCTGAGCAACTGCCCGAGCCACCCCGCCGCACCCTGCGACTCCGCCGCCTTCACATGGATCACCCGGGGAAGGGCGCGCAGGAGCGGGTTGTAGGGACGCTCGTCGCAGCCGAGGAAACAGCAGATGACCCGGGCCCGCTCGGGCCCGCCGCCCCCCAGCTCGAAGAACATGGGCAGGGGCATGGCGGGCCGCGCGTGCTTCGCCATGTCGGGCCTGGCCCGCATGCCGGGAGCGCTCGAAAGCACGTGCCCGTCGCCCTGCGGGAAGATGATGAGGTCACCCTCGAGGAGCCGGACCGGCGGATCCCCCACCGCGTGTCCCCAGCACGACCCGCGCGCGATCAGGTGATATTCGATGACCCTTTGCGCGCCCGGCATCACCACGTTCGCGATCTTCGAGGAAGGGGGCGCCTCGGCCACCCAGGGGGAGCTGAGCTCGTGGTCGAAGTAGACGGCGCCGGTCAGGCGGACGGCGCGCAGCACGTCGGAGAGGACATCAGTCCTCATGCCAGGTCCTCGCAATCCGGAGTCGTGGTCATGAGAGCCGGACGCTCGGACAAGGCGGCGAAAGCCGCGGATGGTCGGCATGACAATGCGGACGTTTGCGTATGGCTCACGCGTCGGACCTCACCGTAGTGTCTCTTGCGGGTCGGGCAATCAGGCGCCGACCGGTCAGAAGGAAAAGGAAACTATATGGGCAAGCTCAGTGACACACTAGCGGAACGACTGGAAGCGGGAGCGAACGCGCTCGCCGCCTTCGCGGGTTCCCTCAGCGATGCGGAATGGAACGCGAAAGTGCCGAAGGACGGACGCGCGGTGGGCGTCGTGGTGCATCACGTTGCAAGCGTGTATCCCGTGGAGATCCAGCTCGCGCAGACCCTCGCCTCGGGGAAGCCCGTCACCGGTGTGGACTGGAGCGGCATCCACCAGATGAACGCGGGCCATGCCCGCGAACACGCGGCGGCCGGCCTTGAGGCGACCCTCGAACTCCTCGCGCAGAACAGCGCGGCCGCGGCCGCGGCCATCCGCGCGCTGAGCGACGAGGAACTGCGGGCCGGAGGAACGATCTCCCTCTACGGCGACGCCCCGCTCACCTGCCAGTTCATGCTCGAGGATCACGCGGTGAGGCACAGCTATCACCATCTCGCGCGGATCCGCGCCGCGGTCGGAAAGTAGCGCAAGCATCGTTCGGATTCCGGATGGCGCTTGCGTCGGGAGGGTCGGGCCGGAGATCATGCCGGACTTCGACCTTCCCGGACGCCCATGCCCATTCTCCCCAGCCAGCGGCACCTCTTCGACATCCCCCGCGAGATCGCCTATTTCAACTGCGCGTACTACTCGCCGCAGCTGAACGAGTCGCGTGACCGGCTCCTCGCGGGTGTGCGCGCCAAGAGTCACGCGTGGACCCGGCTGCCTCCGAGCTTCTTCGACGACGCGGAGACCCTCCGCGGCCTGTGGTCGCGGATCTTCGGCGGCGACGCGGATGGATACGCGGTGGTGCCCGCCGCGAGCTATGCGCTCAGCACCGCGGCCCGCGCGATCGAACCTCATCTCAACCCCGGCGATCGCGTCCTGATGATCGCCGACGAGTTCCCCAGCAACGTCCTGCCCTGGAAGCGGACGGCTCAGGAGAAGGGGGCGTCGCTGGTCACGGTCCCGGCCCCCGGAGACGGCGACTGGACGAACGCGGTGCTGCCCTTCATCGAGCCGCGCGTGAAGGTGGTGGCGATCTCGACGTGCCACTGGACGACCGGAGCCCGGATCGATCTCGAGCCCATCGCGGCCGCCGCTCGCGCGAATGGAAGTTCGCTCGTGGTCGACGCCACCCAGACCCTAGGCGCGATGCCGTTTCCGATGGACAGTGTCCAACCGGACTTCCTCACCGCAGCCGCGTACAAATGGCAGCTCGGCCCCTATGGCGTGGGGCTGCTCTACGTCGCGCCGCGATGGCGCAACGCCCGCCCGCTCGAGGAGAGCTGGCTCGCCCGCGACAATGCCGAGGACTTCACGTCGCTCGCGGACTACTCGGACAACTACATGAAGGGCGCCCGCCGTTTCGATGTGGGCGAGAAGGGTTCGCTGAACACCCTTCCCGGCGCCATCGCCGCGCTGGAGCAGATCGACGCGTGGGGCGTTGAGAACATCGCCTCGACGTTGTCGATGACCAACTCCCGGATCGCCGCCCACCTCGAGCAGCTCGGCTTCCGGGTGCCGATCGGCAGGCATCGGTGCCCGCACATGTTCGGCGCGGTGCTGCCCGCTTCTTACCGCGGCGGCCTGGTGGCCGAACTGCGGAAGCGGCACATCTACATCAGCCAGCGCGGCAACTCCCTCCGTTTCGCGCCGCACCTGTGGGTCGACGACCACGACGTCAATCGCCTGCTCGGCACCCTGGACGAACTGGTCGGTTAGGCCCGGGCCGGCGCCACGCCGGTGACCGCCTTCATGAACGCGGAGTCGGCCAGCCGCGATGGATGCACTTCGCCGCCCAGTCCGAAGAAGCGGCAGAAGCTCATCATCAGCGGACGCCAGAGCGCCGGGTCGATGTGGCGGCCGTTTCCGGCGAGCAGATCTTCCCTGACGTGGAGCTTCACGATGTGGACTTCGAACGCGTTGGCGCTGACGTTCTTCCCGAAGGCGCGCACCTCGTGGACGATGCCTTCCATCTGGACCGGACACTCGGAGACCCGGGGGGCGCCCACCTCGAGCGAGCGTTGAGGCGTGAAGCCGGCGAGGCCGAACTTGTCGGCCTCGTGCCGGTAGCCCCAGGCGAGCTTCTTTTCGGGGACCGGGTCCCTTCCCGTGGTGAGGGCCAGGTTGTCGACCGCGTTCACCTGATCCTCGGAGGGCAGGTTGATCACGCATTCCCGCGTGCGGATCAGGTTCTCCGAGGTCTGCCCCATCGCGCCGAGCCCGAGCATGCAGCTCCAGCCGAGCCACCAGGCCGACGACATGGGCGCGAGATTGGGCGGGCCGTCCGGGTTGAGCGTGCTGATCAGGGCGACCGGGGTTCCGAAGTAGAGGATCGTGGGTTCGATGGTTCGGTGCATGGACCGAATCTACGCACGCGAACGCCGTCGCTCTATCCGCTTCTTGCCCTCGAATCCGGTCGGAAACCGGGCCGCGCCGCGAACAACTCTTTGGGAGAGGGCGGGCGAGGCGCCCGCGTTCCCGGGTGATGCGGCGTCATGGTGAAGGCCGCCCTCGGGCCGCAGTAAGGTAGGCGCCATGAACACCAACATCCATCCGATCGAACGGGTCGTCCGCGTCGTGGTTGGCTTGATCCTCGTCAGCCTGGCTTTCGTCGGGCCGGCGAACAAGTGGTTCCTGCTCGGCCTGATCCCGGTCGCCACCGGCCTCCTCGGGTGGTGCCCGCCGTACGCCCTGCTCGGCATCAGCACCTGCCCACGCAAGAACTGAAGAACGGCAGCGCGCCGCCGCCACGGCGCGGCTTGTCTATGATGGGCCGTGGTCGCAGAGATCCCGGACACCAGCGACGAGGACCTCCTCCAGGCCGCGCGCGAGGGCAATGCCGAATCGCTCGAGGCGCTGATCACCCGCTACCAGCCGCGAGTACTCCGCTTCGGGGCCAGGATGTGCGGCGATCGGGAGGACGCTCAGGATGTCGTCCAGGAGACGCTCCTGACCATGGCCCGGTCCCTGCGGGATTTCCGGGGCGAGTCCTCGGTCTCGACCTGGCTCTACACCATCGCCCGCAGCTTCTGCATCAAGAAACGCCGGCGAAGCAAGTTCGCGCCCGCCCACCCGATCTCCCTGGACGCGCCCGAGGGCGAGCACCTTCAGGGCCTGCCGGACCCGGGACCGAGCCCCGAGCGGGCCGCGTACGGGCATGAGATCGGAGCCGCCCTCGACGCGTCGATCGCGGCCCTCGACCCGGGACAGCGGGAGGTCCTCCTGCTCCGCGACGTGGAGGGTCTATCCGCGCCCGAGGTGGGGACGGTTCTGGGATTGAGCGTCGACGCGGTGAAGAGCCGGCTGCATCGGGCCCGCCTGGCCGTGCGGCAGCACGTGGCGCCGCTCCTGGGCGTGCCGGTCGACACCCCGCCTCCTTCTTCGGGATGTCCCGACGTGCTGATGCTGTTCTCGCGTCACCTGGAGGGCGAGATCGGCCAGGACACCTGTGCTTCGATGGAAGCCCACCTCGAAAAATGTGAGGTGTGTCGAGGTGCTTGCGATTCGCTCCGGCGGTCGATCGCGCTGTGTCGCGCCACCCCGGAACAGAAGGTCCCGGTGGCGGTGGCGGATTCGGTCCGGGCCGCGATCAGGTCGCTCGTGAGGCAGCGGATTTAGACGCGAGGGCCCGGCCCGAGGCTCGCGAGGTAGGCGACCATGGCGTCGAGTTCTTCGTCGGAGAACTCCGGGTACGGGAGCATGGCGGGCTTTCGGGTCGTGCCGCGTTTCTTCGCCATCTCGACCGGGGTCTTGATCCACGCTTTGATCTCGTCACGGTGGAGCCTCTTGCCAACGCCATCGAGCGACAGCCCCTGGGGGTTTCCCTTGCCGCCGACCGAGTGGCACACGGTGCAGCGGGGGTTGGCTTCGCCAAACAACTCCTTCCCCTTCTCCAGACTGACCGCGCCCGGCCTGGAGGGGGCTTCTGAGGAAGGGGCCGCAGCGCTCACGGGCGCCTCCGCCCAGATGAAACCGCGCAGGTCGCCCTCCTCGAAGCCGGTGGCGCGGTCCTGCGGGTAGGCGGTCTCGAGGAAGGCCCTCACGTCGGGCGACATCCGTTCGGCCCGTCCATGGCACTGCGTGCACGCGGCGGCGGTCGGAAGGGGACGCAGGACACCCACGCGATCTCCCAGATCCACCACAACGGCCTCCACCGCGGCTGCCTTCTTTCCCGCGCCGGCCTCGACGAACCGCGCGGCCCACGGCGGGGCCAGGTTCCCCGGATTGCGAAGGCGATGGCTGGAGCGGCCGACCCGTATGCCCTGAACTCGCGCGGTCTCCGCGGTGAGGGCCTGCGCTTCGTCGCGGCAGACGCCGACCGCTCGCAGGGGCCCTCCCTTCTGCATCTCCTCCTGCAGGCGTGCCGACAAGCGCTGCTGCAACGCGCGCATCGCCGCGCCCGCGACCTCGACACTCGCCGCCAGCCGCGCCGGGGCCTGATCGATTCGGTAGGAAGGTTCTTCTCGCGGCTGCGCCGCCTCGCTGCTCGAAACCGCGACCTGCGCGGCTAGCGCGAATGCGAACACGGACTTCCTCATTTCATGCCTCCCGTTCCGACAACGGCGTCCTCTTGAAAGCAACATCGCCTCTTCAAGTTAGAGCCAGAAGAGAGCGAACAGGTTCGGGAGTCGACCAGAGCGGCGAAGGGCTCGACGGTTTGGTCGAAAGCCGGGACCGAAGAGGTGGTTGGCCGGCGCACGAGTCCATCACGTAACAGACTCCAAAACATACACTTAACGCCACTCTCAAGGCCTCCGTGCCAGCTGGCGCGGGCCTTGCTCTAGGAAGAACCGACCGGCGGCAATGGGCCGAACGGCGAATACCAAGGAGACGACAATGAAACGACTGATGACACTCACGCTGGCCGCGGCGGTAGCGACACTTGCGATCCCCGCACTCGCACAGACCCCCGGAACGAACCCGGCGAGCCCGGCCTTCGTGGACAAGGACGGCGACGGCATCTGCGACACCTATCAGGCGGGTGGCCAGGGCCAGGCGAAGGGCAAGGGCAGGGGCAAGGGGCCGGGCAACGGCACCGGCAATCAGGGCGTGGGCCCGCGCGACGGATCCGGCTACGGCGCGGGGAGCTGCACCGGCACGTGCGACGGCACCGGCCCCAAGGGCCAGCGGAGAGGGAAGGGGCGCTCCTAGCAGAGTGCTGCGACTCGGTCGGGCACGACCGGCTCCCGGGGGCCTCCCTGAAACGAGCCGGTCGCGACCTGCCCGCTGCCGACCTGAGGGGCGCTAAAGGAAAGGAAACTGCCATGACTCGTCATCAACTGACCCGGACCGCGGTCGCGGCTCTGACTCTCGCACTCGGGGCATGCGGCGGCTCATCCGCCACATCCCCCACGCCATCGTCGCCTGCGGCGACCACCCCGGTGGGAGGGGCAAGCCTCACGCCGTCCGCGGTCGACGCAGGTCTGCTCGCGATCCT
>DAORUA010000186.1:0-4669 GCA_035432945.1 Vicinamibacteria bacterium
AGGTGCCGGTGATGAACAAGATGGAGCTGGTGCGGGTGTCGAAGGACAACCTCGGGGCCTGGGCCCGCCAGCTTCGCGACTGGGGGTTCACCGACGTGGCCGAGGCCTACCTGAAGCTCGAGAAGTAATCCCTTGGCTACGGCTTGAAGTCGACGCGCTCGACCTTGTAGCCGCGCTCGGCCAGGAGGGCGGGGAGACCGAGCCTGCCGATCATGTGCAGGCTGCCGACCGCGGCGAAGACGGACTTGCCGGACGCGTGGATCGAATCGATGCTTTTCGCGAGCCCCGGATTCCGTTCGTCGAGCATGCGCCGCATCATCACCCGGTCCGCCTCGGTCTCCAGGCACTCGCACCAGGCCTCGTAGTTCTCCATCTCGCCCAGGCGTCCATCGGACCAGACCCGGGCCAGGCGCGCGAGCTGGGGAGAGGCCTTGCCGCTCTCCAGTTCCTCGAGCGCCGATTCGATCGAGGCCCGCGTCTCCGCCTCGGTGCCTCCGAGGAGGAGCTTCAATTGAAGCTCGGGGGTCTCGAGGGAGGAGACCGGTTTCTTCAGGGCGCGGGCCATGGAGGCGTACACGGCGTCCACGGCATAGGCGGGATCGAGGCCCTCGGTCCGCCCCGCCATCACGGTGAGAGTGGTGGCCACCATCTCCGGAGCGGTCTGGTCGAGCAACTGCTCGGGAAGGCAGGCCATCTTGAGCTGGGCGCGCAACCGCGCGCGGAGCGCTTCGGGAAGCGCGCGATCGGTCCTCGGCGCCATGCCCGCCTGGAGCCGCCCCACGATGTCCGGATCGAGGATGTCGAGCTCGAGAGCGATCACGTCGCTCGCCCGGGCCGCCCGGAGGGCCTCGGGACCGGGGAACATCCAGTCCATCTTTCCCACGTGGACCGTGCCGTAGAGGTAGGACGTCCGGCCGTCCTTGCTCGCGCGCCACAGGAAGCCCCGATCCCGGGCGTTCCTGGTCCCCTCCTCGACCTGAGCGGGCGAAGGCTGCCGCGCCTCGGGGGGACAAGTGGCCGGAGCCTGCGCCGCGTGCAACAGGGCGGACGCCAGCACGATCAAGAAGGCGGTCATCTACACAAGCCTAAGCGACCGAACGGGAACGCCCGGAAGGGCCAACGTAGGGACTTGACGCTGAGCGCCAGCGAAGCGCGGCAATGACGGTCCGGCTCGGAGAGCCGGAGCGAAGCATTTGCCAACCCGCGGAGCGGGGTCAGGCAAGTCCGACACGCCATCGCCCGCCGAAGGCGGGCGGATGGCGGGGTGGACGGGACTTGAACCCGCGGCCTCCGGCGTGACAGGCCGGCGTTCTAACCAACTGAACTACCACCCCGCGCGAACGGCGGAGTCTACCAGAGCCAGGCGGCTACCAGAGCCTGGTGGGCGGTGCAGGATTCGAACCTGCGACCTGCGGCGTGTAAAGCCGACGCTCCACCGCTGAGCTAACCGCCCGCGAAGGCAGCGCAGTCTAGCAGGGTGCGGAATACTCCAGCACCCGCTAGCGCCGGACCGGAGTCGCCTCCACCAGCTTCTCGCGGATGCGGTCGCACAGGACGGCCAGAACCCCCCGGACCACCTCCATGTTTCCGGCCATCAGTTCCAGGAAGGCCTCCCGGTCGAGGCGCAGGAGGTGCGAGTCGGTGATCGCGGTGATCGACGCGGAGCGGGGCTCGGGGTCGAGGACCGCGAGTTCTCCGAAGACGCTCTTGTCCTTGAGGTGCTTGAGATCGAGATCTCCGTCGTGGACCTTCACTTCCCCGCTGACGATGACGTACAGGCTCTCGCCGGCCTCGCCCTTGTTGAAGATGATCTCCCCGGCCTTGAACCGGACCTCCTCGGCGAGGGCGGCGACGTCCGCGAGGACGTCCTCGGGGGTTCTCGCGAACATCTCCACCGCCTTGAGGGTGATGACTTTCTCGATCAGCAGCATCGGTCCTATTCCCTTCGCGCGAATCAGGCCGCGAATCGCGCCCAGACTCCATTCTCCAGTTTTTGAAAATCCCGAGCCGATCGACGACGAGAGAAACGTCTCGATCGCGGCGTCCATCCCCGGCCCCTTCAGGCGCGGCGCCACTTCCAGGGCGGCCGCCCGGATCCAGATCTCGAACCGGGGCGAGGGGTCGGCGAGAAGAGCCTTCACCCTCTCCGACGCGGGGACACGAACCAGGCCCAGGGCCTTCGCCAGTTCGGGCGACACGTCCTCGATCGCCCCTTCGATCGCGGGCATGAAGAGGGCTTTCTCCTCGCGGGAGAAGACCACGTCGAGAATCTCCTGGGCGTAGGCCTTGCGATCCTTGTGGGTCCCGTCGATGTGGGCGCGCACGGCCAGGAACGCCTTGGGGTCACGGGTGAAACCGAGGAGCATGAGCAGCCGCTCGCGGGTGTTTCGATGGGACCCGAGGAGAGCCCGGCGCAGGACATCGGTTCCTTCGGCCCCATCGAGGTCCCGCGCCTGCCCCAGGGTCTCGATGGCGCGGTGCGCCTCCTTGCGGGCCAGGTCCTCGATCCGGTGGCGATCCGCATCGGTTTTCGCCACGAACCGGCTGTGGGCCAGCGAGCGGACCACCTCCTGCCGGACCGCGATGTCCTCGAGGTCGAGCTTCGAGATGAGAAAACGAAAGGCCTCCCCGGACCGGATCCGGCTCATGGCCGAGACCAGCCCCCGTCGCACATCGCTCTGGTCCGTTCCCTCGAAGGCCGCGATCAACTGAGGCAACGCCGCCTCGCCGGCCAGGGCCAGGGCCGCGCGCGCCGCGCCCAGCACTCCTCGCTTGTGCACTCTCGCGATGAGGAGGGGGATGAGTTCCGGGTCCTTCATCTGGCCGGCGGCGAAGAGGGCCAGCCGGCTCACCACCACGTCCTCGTCCTCGATGAGCGCCCTGACCACGCTCGCTTCGGCGTGGCTTCCCGCGAGGCGCAGCAGGCGCGCGGCCGCCGACCGGCAAGCGCTCTCCGGCGAGCGGGCGAGATCGTGAATTCCAGCGGCGCCTTCGGGCACTCCCATGCGAAGGAGGCCGAGCAGGGCCGCTTCCCTCAGGGCGAGGATGGGACTCCCGGCATGACGCATCAGTTCGTCCCGGGACGAGGGCCCTTCGACCGCGGAGAGCGCGCGCAGGGCCTGGGCCTTGAGCTGGTCGTCCGGTTCGCTCTCGAGCCTGGCCCGAAGCGTGGCCGCGATGCCCGCGGGCCGGTGGACTTCGATGCGCTCGAGGGCGGCCTGCCGGACCTTCTTCGAAGGGTGGCTGGCCAGGTCCGCGAGCATCGGGTTCAGGGCCGCGGGAGTGTGATCGCCGAGGATCTGAAGGGCCACGAGGGCGTCCTCCTCCGAGCCGGTCCTGAGGGTGGAGCTCAACGAGGCAATGGCCGTATCCGCGTCGAAGGCGAACTCGATGTCCTCGATCCGGCCCCGCAGCGCCTGGACCAGGGCCCGGACATACTCGGTGGCGGCCGCGCGCGCGCTCCACAGCCAGAACAGGAAGCAGGCGAGCAGCGCCCAGCCGAACTGGACCGGATCGGAATGGAAGACGCTCTTGAACAGGACCATCAGGGCGCTCGACAGGGCGATGCCGACCGGATTGAGGATGGCGTCGACCGCGATGGAAAGCGAGAGGCGCCGGTCCTTTGGTATGGGCTGATAGAGCGTCTTCAGCGAAGGGTTGTCGATCGGGTGCTTGAAGGTCTTGTAGATGCCCTGGTTGAGGACCACCAGCCAGAATACCGGGTTCGGGCCGAGGGCCAGACCGCCCGCGATGAGGAGCAGGGTGGTGCAGATCACGTGGGCCCCGGGCAGGATCAGCAGGCCGCGATGAACGCCGATCGCCGACAGCACCCGGCCGGAAAGGAACACGCGGGTGAAGAGGGACGCGCACTGCGAGATTCCGGAGAAGAGGGCGAAGAACGAGGCCACTTCCTTCGCATCCGCGAACCGGCTCTTCACCTGCTGCAGGAACGCGAAATCGACGAGGTATTTCCCGAGGATGCCGCAGAAGGCGACGATGAGGACGAACCGGAGGTAGGGATCCTGGACGAGCGAACCCATGGAGGACCGCGCGGCCTTCTGGGCGGTGGTCTGCTTCGGACCATCGTCGGCCGGGATCAGGGGCAGGACGCGCCGGAGGAGGAATACACACGCGAGAAGGGCGAGGGCCGACAGGACGAGGAGGTTCGGGACGCCTCCAAAGTGGAGCGCCAGGGGGACGGAGAAGGAGCCGATGATCCGGGCCACCACCTCGCCCGTGCCCACGAAACCGAAGAGACGCTTCGCCTGCCTCAGGTCATAGAGCCTGCCCGCCACCGCCCAGTACTCGAGGTCGGTCAGGATGGACAGGACGCGATAGAAGACCATCGCGAAGAAGAACAGGCCCGCGGCCTGGGTCAGGAACAAGGCGCCGCGCAGGGCGCCCACCACCAGCAGCAGGCTGACCAGGGTGCCGGTCATGAGGTGGGAGAAGGAGAGCCGGTTCTGGAGCCGCGAGTAAGCGTACCCGGTGGCGGCGGAGAGAGCGGCCGCGGCGAGGTAGACCGATGGGAGCGCGGAGGCCCCGTACTGCCCGAGGAAGAGGGCGGAGGCGGCGGTCTCGAAGAAGACCGTGCTGAACCCCATGAACGCCGAGTGGGCCAGCATCAGGCCGGCGCCGCGTTCTTCGTCGGGCTGGACGCCGAAGCGCG
>DAORUA010000186.1:4769-7610 GCA_035432945.1 Vicinamibacteria bacterium
CCATCAGTTCCTCGGCGGTCTTCTTGACCTCGGAACCCTTGGCCACGGCCTTGATCACGTCGCCGGCGCTGAACGCGGTTCCGGCCTCCGCCCACGCGGCAGTAGCACCTTCGAGCGCGGTCTTGGCCGACTCCACTCCGGCCTTGTCGAGGCCGGCCGGGAGCTTCCGGGCCGTCGCGAGTTCCATGACCTTCTTCTGGATGTCGGCCACCATGCCGGGAAGCGAACCTTCCATGGCCTTCCAGCCTTCCATCAGTTCGGTCTTCTTGGCGGCGGCGGCGGCGACCACGGCCTGGGCCTGGGTCGAAACGGCCTGAGCGCCTTCGAGAGCGCCCTTGTAATCGCCGCTGTCGAACTTGGCCTTGGCGGCTCCAGCCGCGTCGGAAAGGGCCTTGAACTGCTCGGGGACGTACTTCTCACCGTCGGCCTTGGCGCCGGAAACGGCGGCATCGGCGGCGGTCAGGGCGGCCTGAGCCGGGCCCTTGCCGCAGGCAACGGCCACGAAGGCCGCGAGGGTTACAAACGCAAAAGTCTTAACTAGACGCACTTCTTTAGTCTCCTTGGGAACGGAATGACTCGGCCCTGTCTGGATGTCTTGAATCCTTCAATCAGGGCCGAAGAGCTGGTTGAGGTTTGCGACCGTCTGGCCGCGGACCGGCATTTTACCAGCATTGACGGGTGCGGGTCCCGAAAGCGTCTCCGGGGGTCCGATCCGGAGTGATACCCTCCGGGACCAAGGATGCAGCCCAAGGTCGCGATCATCGGAGCGAACGGCTTCGTGGGAAGACACATCGTGGAGCTGCTGGTCCGCCAGGGCCGGCCCGTCCTCGGGGTCGTTCGTTCGGACGAGGGGGCCCGCGTGGTCCACGAGCGCGGGGGCATTCCGTTTCGGGTGCAGGACCTCCATGAGTCAGAGACCCGGTCGCTCGTGCCCGCCCTCGAGGGCTGTGCCGGCCTCGTCTACACCGCCTCCGTGTCGGCGGCCGCGGGGGCTTCGGACCGGACCGATCCTTCCGGACTGGCGAATGTCCTCGGGGCCTGTCGGGCCGCAGGGGTGCCCAAGTTCGTTTTCCTGAGCGGTCTGGGGATCGCGCACTACGGGATGAACTCTCACTGCACGAACCCCTACTTCCTCGCCAAGATGGCAGGCGAGGTGGCGCTCTTCCGGTCGGACCTCGGGGTCGCGGTGTTCCGTCCGTCGTACATATTCGGCACGGGGGACGAGTTTCTCTCTCCGCTGATCCGGCGGGTGGCGAGCGAAAGCGTCATCGAGATCCCCGGGAGTGGGGACTACCGGCTCCAGCCCATTTCCGTGGCCGACACCGCGCGCGCGATCCTCGGCGCCATCGATGCCAGGGAACACTCGTCGCCCCGGGTCATCGACCTGGTAGGCCCCGACGTCCTCTCCTATCGGGCGCTCATCTTGAAGATCGCTTCGCTCGTGGGGCGACGGGTGGAAATCCGCGAGCGGCCGGTCGAGGAGGCGGAGGCGCAGGCCCGCTCGACCGGATACTTCGGGCTCAGGGCGCACGATCTGGCCTGCCTGCTCTGCGACGAGATCTCCGACCCGGCTTCGGTCGCGGCCCTGCTCGGGGAGCCGCTCGAGACGGTCGACGCGATGCTGAAGCGGACGATCGACGGGGTGCTTGCTTCGGGGACCGGCGAATGACGAAGCACCTGAAGGCGGTCCTCTTCGGCGCGCTGGTGTTCGCCCTTGCCCTGCTGGTCCGGGGCCTCTATCTGGCGGATGGGGTGGCCCTGCTCTACACCCCCGATCAGGACGGCACCCGGATGGCGAAGAGGTACGACGACACCGCCCTCTCCATCCTCGCGGGGGAGGGGATTCTCTTCCCGAGGGTCTGGGATCCTGCCCGCACCGGCCTGGCCTCGAGGCCTCCCGGTTACGGGCTCTTCCTCGCCTCGGTCTACCAGACGTTCGGACGGAGTTTCCCGGTCGTCGCCGCAGTGCAGGATGTCCTCACCTCGCTCACCGTCCTTCTGGTCATGGTCTTCGCCCAAAGGCTCTTCGGACTGGCGGCGGGAGTTCTCGCCGGTCTCCTGGTGGCGATCTCGCCGCACATAGCGGCCACGTCGAACCTCGTCCTGGCCGATGCCGTGGCGTCGATCCCTCTTCTCCTGGCTTTTCTCGTGGCCCTGCCCGTGGTCCAGGGCGCGGGTTCCCCGCGGAGCCAGATCGTCCGTCTCGTGCTCATGGGCGCGCTCATCGGGGCCGGGGTCTGGATCCGGCCGAACGTGGTGCTGCTCGGGCCGTTCGCCGCGTTCTTCCTTTTCTTCCTGCTGGGCCGGAACCGGCGCGCCCTGCTTCTCTCGAGCCTCGTGGCCCTCATCTCGCTGCTCGTGGTCTCTCCGATCACCCTGCGCAACTGGCTCGTCTTCGGCGAATTCGTGCCGGTGAGCATCAATGGCGGGATCACGCTCTGGCAGGGAGTGGCGGACGCGGGCGGCCGGGAGTACGGGGCGAGGGTCTGGGACAAGCAGGTCATGGCCGAGGAAGCGGAGCGCTATGGCCGGCCGGACTACCTGCTCTGGTGGGCCGAGCCCGATGGCATCATCCGCGACCGCGACCGTTACCGCCGGGCCACCGAGGTGATCAAGGCGAGGCCCTTCTGGTACGCGCGGGCCATGCTGCGGCGGATGGGGATGATGCTGCTGTTCACCGATGGGCCGAAGGACCTGCGGCCCGCGGGCACGGTGGTGAAGGCGGCGGAGAGCGAGCGGGTGCCCCTGCGGGCCGTGCCCGGCCTCGATGCCGCGATCGACGAAACGGCCTTCGCGGAACGAGCCGGCGCGGCCTCTTTCCTGCGCGGCCCCCTTCGCCTC
>DAORUA010000187.1:0-7594 GCA_035432945.1 Vicinamibacteria bacterium
CCCGGGTCGCCTTGACGGTCAGGGTCTGCCGAGGCGTGAGGCTCTTCTCGTCGAGGCCGCCGATGGTGATCGACTCGTCGCCCCGAAGGCCGAGGCTCTCCGCGTTCTGGCCGTTCTTGAAGACGATCGGGAGGACGCCCATCCCCACCAGGTTCGAGCGGTGGATGCGCTCGAAACTCTCCGCGATGACCGCGCGCACGCCGAGGAGCAGCGTGCCCTTGGCCGCCCAGTCGCGTGAGGAACCGGAGCCGTACTCCTTGCCCGCGAGGATCACCAGAGGGGTTTCCGCCTCCTTGTACTTCATGGCCGCGTCGTAGATGGTCATGCGCTCGCCGCCGGGCTGGAACACGGTGACGCCGCCCTCGACACCCGGCACCATCAGGTTCTTGAGCCGGATGTTCGCGAAGGTGCCGCGCACCATCACGCGGTCGTTGCCGCGCCGCGCGCCGTAGGAGTTGAAGTCCTTCTTCTCGACCCCTCGCGCCTTGAGGAAGTCGCCGGCCGGAGAGGCGGCCGCGATGTCGCCCGCGGGCGAAATGTGGTCGGTAGTGATGGAGTCCGAGAAGATCGCCAGCACCCGCGCGCCCTCGATGCCCTTGAGGGGAGGCGGCTCCATGGACAGGCCCTGGAAGAACGAGGGCTCCTGGATGTAGGTCGAGGCTTCTTTGAAGTCGAACAGGGCGCCTTCGGCCACGGAGATGGCGTTCCAGTCGGGATTGCCGCCGAAGACGTCCGCGTAGCTCTTCGTGAAGAGTTCTCCGGTGACCGAGGCCTCGGCGTCCGCCACTTCCTTCATGGTCGGCCAGATGTCCTTGAGCATCACCGGCGCCCCGGAGCGGTCCTTGCCGATGGGCTCGGTCGCGAAGTCGATGTCGGTGGTTCCGGCGAGCGCGTAGGCGACCACCAGGGGCGGCGAAGCGAGGTAATTCGCCTTCACGTCGGGATTCACGCGTCCTTCGAAGTTGCGGTTTCCCGAGAGCACGGCCGAGGCGACGAGCTTTCCGTCGTTCACCGCCTTCGACACCGCGGGAGGCAGGGGACCGGAGTTACCGATGCAGGTGGTGCAACCGTAGCCGACCACGTTGAAGCCGATGGCTTCGAGATCGCCCATCAGGCCCGACTTCTTGAGGTACTCGGTGACCACCTTCGATCCCGGAGCGAGAGAGGTCTTGACGTAGGGCTTCACGTTGAGGCCCTTCGCCACCGCCTTCTTCGCGACCAGGCCCGCGCCGAGCATGACCGAGGGGTTCGAGGTGTTGGTGCAGCTCGTGATCGCGGCGATGGTGACGGCGCCGTGAGCGAGGGTGCTGGTGACGCCCTTCATCTCGACCGCGGCGGTGCGGGTGAGATCGTCCGGGCCGAGGCCGAAGCCGCGATCCTTCACCGGAGCCACCAGGGACTTGCGGAACGACTCCTTCATCGCCTTCAAGGGCACGCGGTCCTGCGGGCGCTTCGGACCGGCGAGAGACGGTTCCACGGTCGAGAGGTCCAGTTCGATGGTGTCGGTGAAGACCGGCTCCGCGGAATCCTTCGTCCGGAAGAGTCCCTGCTCCTTCATGTAGCGCTCGACCAGGTCCACCTCGTCGGCAGTGCGGCCGGTGTTGCGGTAATAGCGGAGCGTCTCGTCATCGACGGGGAAGAAGCCGCAGGTGGCGCCGTATTCGGGCGCCATGTTCGCGATGGTGGCGCGGTCGGCGAGGGGCATGCCGTCGAGGCCGGGGCCGAAGAACTCCACGAACTTCTCGACCACGCCCTTCTTGCGCAAGGCTTGGGTGACGGTGAGGACCATGTCGGTGGCGGTGACGCCTTCGCTCAATCGTCCCACCAGGCGCATGCCGATGACCTGCGGCGTCACCATGTAGAGGGGCTGGCCGAGCATCGCCGCCTCCGCTTCGATGCCGCCCACACCCCAGCCCAGGACGCCGAGGCCGTTGATCATGGTGGTGTGCGAGTCGGTGCCGACCAGGGTGTCGGGGAAGGCGTACCTTTCGCCGTCCACCGTCTTTGAGAGAACGCCCTTGGCGAGGTACTCGAGGTTCACCTGGTGGACGATGCCGGTGGCCGGCGGCACCACGCGGAAGTTGTCGAAGGCTTTCTGGCCCCAGCGCAGGAACTGGTAGCGCTCGTTGTTGCGCTCGAACTCGAGCTTCGAATTCTGGGCGAGAGCGTCGTTCGTGCCGTACGCGTCGACCTGGACGGAGTGGTCGACCACCATGTCCACGGGAACGAGGGGATTGACTTTGCGGGGATCGTGGCCGAGGCGCTTGACCGCGGCCCGCATGGAGGCGAGATCCACGACCGCGGGCACGCCGGTGAAATCCTGGAGGATCACGCGGGCGGGCATGAAGGGGACTTCGATGTCCTTGGGCGCCTTCGCGTTCCAGGCCGCGAGGTTCTTCACGTCCTGCTCGTGCACCAGTTCGCCATCGACCGATCGAAGGATCGCCTCGAGGACGACGCGGATCGAGAACGGGAGCGTCTCGAGGCCGGGGGCGATGCCCGCCTTCTTGAGAGCGTCGAGGCGGTAGATCGAAAAGCTGCCGGACTTGGCCTGGAGCTTGGCGCGCGAACCGAAAGAATCCTTCTTCATCCCTCCATTTTACGGCCCCGGAGCTACTTCGCCCCGATGGTCAGGGGGTCGCCGGTTGCGTGGTCCTTGATCTGGAACTTGAGGAACTCGTGCACGGCGGCGAGGGCTTCCCGGTTGGAGGTGCTGATCACCACCCGGCCGCCCTGCGGGGAAGCCTCATAGGTGTACTTGATGTCCGCCTTGAGCCTGGTCATGGTCGCGGTCCCCGGAGGCATCACGCTGTGCACCAGCATCGGCGTGTTGAAGTCGCCATCCGCGAACATCTTCGCGATATGGCCGAGGTGAGACTGGATCTGGTCGCGGCTCTCCTTGTCGTCCTTCGAGTTCGCGTCCACCTGGATCGCGCCGCCGTCTTTCCGGAGCAGGAAGTGATGGGTGGTCTTCTCGTGAGAGAAGCCCATGGCCTTGTCACCGTTTTTTTCCACCTGGTGCTGGTGTTCGCTGGCCGGGGCTTTCGTGGCTCCAGTGCCCTGCGAGGGGATGAGGGCGGCGATGAGGATCAGTGCGGGTGTGTTCATGGGAGATCTCCTGGGTGAGGTTGGTGGTCTTGAATACGGAAAGGGATTCGAGGAGATGGGCGGGTGCCCCCTCGGGAGCGCCTTCGAGCCGGCGATCCCAGTTCTCGAGCAGCGCTTTGAGGTCAGCGCGGAGGTCGGTGAGCTCGCGGAGACGGGTTTCGATCGAGGCGAGTTTTTGTTCCGCGAGCGCCCGTACCTTGCGGCACGGCGGCGCGCCCCGCTCCCGTTCTCGCAGGACCACCGACAGTTCCGCGAGCGAGAAACCGAAGGCAAGCGCGCGGCGCACCAGGAGGACGCGCGCGAGCGCCGCCTCCGGATAGATCCGGTAATTGGCGGCCGAACGCGCGGGCTTCGCGAGCACGCCCACCCGCTCGTAATGGCGCAGGGTGTCGGCGCTGATGCCCGCGCGGCGCGCCAGTTCCCCGGATGCGATGCCCATGTCGGGCATTATCGAGCCCGGAACGCGTTCCAGGGTCAAGAGGCGTTTTTTTGAATCTTTTACCCGCGGGGTGTTTTCGGGAACTTGTCGACGGTGTGGGCGATCGGCTTTTGCGCCTTGAGGTAGTCGTAGACGATGCCGAGATCCTCGTCGGTGAGCTTGTTGTACACCGGCCACGGCATGATCGTGTTCTGGCCGCCCGGGGGCACCTCGCCCTCCACCGCCCCGAACGCGCGGAAGAGGCCGATGAAGTTCTCCTTGGTCTTGTCGCCGAGGCCGCCCGAGTGCGGGCTGATATTCGCGGAACGAACGACGCCCCAGGGCCCGCGGAACTCGTTGTCTCCCGCCCACTCACGCCCGGGGATCGGCATCATCCGCTCGTCGGCGGTGGTGTGGCAGAAGAGGCAGCCCATGGTCGTGGTCAGGTACTTTCCGTAAGCCTGCGCGTCGGACTTCGACGGAGCGCTCACCGGTCCGTCGAGCGGCTGCGGAATCAGACGGACGATCAGGGGCATGGGGAAGTCGAGCTTCGGCGCGGGCGCTTTGTAGCTCACCGGCGGCAGAGTTCGGAGGTAGGCCACGATCGAGAGCGCATCCTCATCCGAGAGATCCTTGAGGTCGCCATAGGGCATCAGGGGAAAGAGCGGGCGCCCATCCTTCGAAACACCCTCGCGCATGGCGCGGATGATTTCGCCGTCCGTCCACGAGCCGAGGCCGGTCTCAAGGTCCGGAGTGATGTTCGGCGGGCAGACCACGCCGGGGACGCCGATGCCCTTGTCGAAACAATCGCCGTGCGCTCCCAGGGGCGGCACCACGGGGCCCGCGTACCGCTTGAAGTCGCGCTTCGAGTGACAGTCGAGGCAGCCCTGGCCCAGGTACTCGCCCCGGGCGAGCCGCTCGGGGGTGGCGGTGGCGGTGAGGGCCGGCGCGGGGCGCATCTTCGGCCGGGCCAGAAACACGAAAGCGGTAAGGCCGGAGAGCACGAGAACCGCGAGCAAGGCGAGAGAGAGACCGATCTTCTTGAGCATGAGGGACCATACGGCGTTTTCGTCCGATTGGTTCGATGTTGCGCGGCATGCCCTCCAGATCGTCGACCGGGGAACGCGACGCCCTGTCTCCCTGCCAGCGTATCGAGGGCCTTGCCCTCACCACCCTTCCCAGCGAGGGATTCGACGCCGCACGCAGTAAGGCGCCGACGCCCTGTCTCCCTGCCAGCGTATTGAGGGCTTCGCCCTCAAACGCTGGCTGGGAGACAGGGATTCGAACCCCGATTCTACGGTTCAGAGCCGCATGTCCTACCGTTGGACGATCTCCCAGTGCGCGAGGGTGAACGGGTAGTTTAAGAAACCCCGACGCCTCACGTCAATCTCTCCTCCGCACGATTAGCCTTGACCTGAAATGGGCCTTCTCCTGGACGCCGAACAGAACTTCACCTGCCGCAGTTGCGGCGAGTGCTGCCGACGCGCCTTCGACATCGTCGTGACCGACGCCGAGAAGCGGCGCTACGAGACCGCGAAGGCGGATCGCTGGTTCCGGGAGTCGCCGTCGAGCGAACCGGGGGCCCGCTCCTCTCCCTTCGTGTTCGAGCGCTCCGGGCTGCTCACGATCCGAAAGCGCCCAGACGGGGTTTGCGGCTTTCTCTCAGACGAGAACCGCTGCCGGATCCACGAAGAGCTCGGCGGGAGCGCCAAGCCCCTCACCTGCCAGATGTTCCCCTTCTCCTTCGACCCCGTTTCCGGAGAAACCCGGGTGAGCGTCAGCTTCTGCTGCCCCACCGCGGTTCGAAACGACGGTCGAGCCCTGGACCTCCAGCAGAAGGAGATAGGAGATCTCGCGAACCGCTGGCGCCGGAACCAGAACCCGTCCGACCGATCCCTCGAATGGGTACGGGGAATGCCCCTCGATCCGGAACTCCTCGACTCCATGAAATGGGTGTTCCGGCGGCTCCTGGATCTTCACGAGCCCACCTTCTCCTTGCGCCGCAACGTCCGGCGCATCGCGACGCTGGTCGATGACTGGACTCGGCCGCGTGTCCTCAAACTGGGCGAGGAGAAGTTCGAGGAGTACGTGAAGCTCACGGGGGAGTTCGCCCTCGCGAAGCCCGCCGACCCAGCACCCGCGAAACCCGCCATCGCCGGCTTTCTCTTCCGGGGGTTCTTCTTCGCCTCTCTGGTGCCCTGGGCCTCGCGCGGGGCCGTGCGATCGGGTCTCGCCCTCCGCTTCCGGCTCCTCCGGCTCCTCCTCCACGTTCATGGCCTGGCTCCGTCCTTCGATGGCCTTCGGTTCGGCGCGGGGCGCCGCATGGTCCTCGACATCGACGTGGAGCCCTTCTTCACCCCCGCCTATCACGTCCTCCGCGCGGCCATCGAGAAACTCGGCTCGGGTCGGCGCCCGGTGGTCGAGGAGCTGAGCCTCGCGGTCGGGCACCTCCTGGTGGCCGAGCACCTGCTCCTCGCTCGCACGCACGGCGAAGGCGATTCCGCGGGATGGATCCGGGCCATCATGGACGCGCACGATGTCGCCCACGCCGATCCGGCCTCCACGTTCTCCCGGTTCCTGGTGAGCCTTGCCGCGCCGCCGAGCCCGCTGCACCTGTTCGGCGCGCGCGCGTCCGGAGCCCCTGCGGCTCCTACTTCTTCGGTTTGATCGACGTCATCATCGCCTTCGCGGCGGCGCGGTCGAGGTGGGCGAACCCCGCGAACTGCTGGCCGGAGAAGAGGCCTTCCGCCCCGTCGATGGTGACGAAGTCGCCGGTCTGGTAGGGGCTGGCGTCGGAGAGCATGTAGGCGATGAGGTTGCTGAGTTCATCGTGGTCGCCGAAGCGCCGCGAAGGAACGCGGTCGAGCGCCTTCTTCTCGAGATCGCCGGCCATGAGCCGTGAGAAGGCGCCCTCGGTCGGGAACGGGCCCGGCGCCACCGCATTCAGGCGAATGCCGTAGGTCGCCCATTCGACCGCCAGCGACCGCATCATCGCGAGAACGCCGGCCTTGGCGGAGGCGGAAGGCAGGACGAAAGCGGAGCCGGTGGTCGCATAGCTCGTCACTACGGAGAGCACGTGCCCTTCCGCCTTTCGCTCGATGAGCCGCCGCCCGATCTCCCGCGTGCAGTTGAAGGTGCCGTAGAGCACGATCTTCACCACCGCGTCGAAGGCGTTGTCCGAGAGGTCTTCGGACGCGCAGAGGAAGTTACCCGCCGCGTTGTTGATGAGCGCGTTGATCGGTCCAAGGGAGCCCTCGATGGAATCGAAAGCGGCGCGAACCGAGCCCGGGTCCTTCACATCGCAGGAGGCGAACGTCGCCTTGCCGCCGGCCCTCTCCATATCCGCCACCGTGGCCTTGAGCGGCTCCTCGCGACGCCCGACGATCGCGACCTTCGCGCCCAGGCCCGCGCACTTGAGGGCCATCGACCGTCCGAGGCCGGTGCCGCCTCCGGTGATCAGGAGAGTGCGGCCAACGAGCAGATCGGGGCGGAACGGGTTGCGGTCGACCTTGGTCATGGCGGGGAGGCTATCAAGGACGGCCCGCGGCTAGGCGAGGTCGAGGGCGGGAAACGCCCGCACGAGGAGGGGCTTCGCCAGGGCCATCAGGACCAGGACCAGCCCGAAGGTGCACACCATGGTGGGGCCGGTCGGCAGGTCCAGGCTCACGGAGAAATAGATGCCGAGGGCCGACACCACCGTCCCCATGGTCCAGCCGATGGCGAGCCGCTTTCCGATGTCCCGCGCGTACAGCATCGCCGCCACCGACGGCACGATCAGGTAACAGAACACCAGGAGCACGCCCGCGATGGCGACGGACCGGGTGACCACGAAGCCGAGCGAGGCGTAGAAGAGAAAATCCCACCACTTCACGTTCGGGCCGCCCGCTTCGGCGTTGCTGTGATTCATCGAGATGGCGAGGAACCTGGCGCGGAAGAACCAGTGGAAGAGGCCGACGATCACGTAGAGGAACGCGGTCTCGCGAACCTCCTCCCACGAGACGGCCAGGATGTTCCCCACCAGCATGCCCTTCAGGTGCTCGCTCTCCGCCGAGGCCTTGCTCATGGCCA
>DAORUA010000188.1:0-7579 GCA_035432945.1 Vicinamibacteria bacterium
GAACCCGGCGTGATCTCGCGATCCACGCGGAGTCCGGAAAGCCCGATCGGCCGGGGATTCGTGGAGGCCGTGGTCTCGAGTCGCACTTCGATGTCGCGAGATGCGTCGAGCGTCGCCTCGACCTCCACCGGGCTTGCTCCAAGCACGACCTGTCGTTCGCCCGGGAGGCCCGCGATGCGGACCTCCGCCGCGTCGCCCGCGATCCGAGGAGCGAGGGTGAATCGAACCCGGCCCGGTCGTCCATCCAGGGCGTGGAAATGGACGAGCGCCCTGGTCGCGCCGATGAAGTCGCCGGTTTCCCTCTGTACCTGGAAGCCGGCCAGCACCTTGCGCCAGTCGCTGTCCCGGTCCATGGAGAACCCGGGCCAGGCTACGAAGGCGGCCGCGCCGAGTCCCGCCGCAAGAACGATGGAAAGTCCGAGGGAGAGTCGTGGCCCGCGCCCGGCCGGAAGCGCGTTCGCGCCGGCGCTAGTCCCGCCCGTCACGAGACAGGTCCGGCACCCCGGTTGTCGATGAAGGTACGGAACCAGAGTTCAAGACTCACCTTGGTGAAGAGGGTTCGATCGAACTCGCCCCGGTCCTGGGCCGCCTCCAGTCTCACCCCCCGCCGTTCCAGCGAGCGGGACAGTTCGGTGGCCCAGTCCTTGAGTTCATTTTGCAGCCAGCGGCCGACGGGAACGCCGAGACCCTTCTTCTCCGGTCGGTCGATGATCGCGTCGGGCACGAGGCCTCGCGAGGCGCGGCGCAGGAGGATCTTCGTCTGCCCCGCGTGGAGCTTCAGCTCGGGAGGAAGACGGAAGGCGAACTCGATCAGACGGTGATCGAGCAGCGGGGTGCGGTTCTCCACCCCGAAGGCCGCGGCCGCCCGGTCGTTCATGGTGATGAGCGAGGGGAAGGTCATCCGGAAGTCGACCGCTCCCATCCGGTCGACCAGGCTCCCTCGGCGCTGGAAGATCCTGCGGGCCTCTTCGAGGGGAGCGTTCGATCCGAGGCCGCGTTGGATGAGCTGGAAATAGCGGTCGGCGGGCGGGCCGAAGACCCGGGGACCCCAGAGCAGCCGGGCCAGGGGGTGGTACTCGCGGAAGAGCGGAGCCGCGCCGATCCGCTCCTCCTCCGCGAGCAGGGCGTAGCGAACGTAACCCCCGAACGCCTCGTCCGCACCCTGCCCTCCGATCGCGACTTTCACGTGCCGGGCGGCCAGGCGGGCCAATTCGAACTCCGCGATGCTGGAGGTGGTGGCGATGGGCTGCTCGAGATGCCAGATCACCCTCGGGAAGTCCCGGCGGAAATCGTCGGGCCCGATGGTGACGGTGTGCAGCTCCGTGCCGATCGAATCGGCCATGAGGCGGGCATAGGCCAGTTCGTCGTAGGCCGGCCCATACGGCAGGTGGCAGGTGAAGGTCTTGTGCGGCCGGGCGAGGCCCGCAAGCAGCGACGAGTCCAGCCCGCCGGAAAGGAACAGGCCGACAGGGACGTCGCTGCGCAAACGAAGTCGCACCGCGTCCTTTAGCAGGAAGAGCAGTTCCTCGCCCAGGTCCTCGGCGCTTCGTCCGTCGATCGGTCCCTCGGGAATCGACCAGTATCGCTCCACCTTCGCGGTCTGTCCGTCGAAGACGAGGTGGCACCCGGGTTCGAGAGCATGGATGCCGCGGAAGAGGGTGTCGGGCTCGAGCACGGCTTCGAGAACCGGGAACCGGTCGTCGAGCGCCGCTTCGGGTGTCACCTCGACGAGCAGCGCCTTGATCTCGGAAGCGAAGAGAAAGCGGCCTCGCTCGCTCCAATAGTAGAGAGGCTTCTCGCCCAGCCGGTCCCGCGCGATGAAGATCTCCCGCCCGTCCCAGATGGCGAAGGCGAACATGCCGATGAAGCGGTCCAGGCAGCGAGCCCCCCACGCCTTGTAGGCTGTGACCACGACCTCGGTGTCGCTGCTGGTCTTGAACCGAAACCCGAGACTCTCCAGGTCCTTGCGAACCTCCAGGTAGTTGAAGAGCTCGCCGTTGTAGGTGATCCAGTGGGACCCGTCCGCGGTGGAGAGGGGCTGGTGACCGGTGGTGAGATCGATGATGGCGAGCCGCCGCGCTCCGAACTGGACCGGTCCCGACGCGAAGAAGCCCTCGTCGTCCGGACCCCGGTGCGTCAGCATCGAGGTCATGCGCCTGATATCGGCGGGGCCGTAGGCGCCGGCGATGCCGCACATGGCTCAGGTCCGCCTTTTCCGGTTCAATCGAAACTCCACGAAGGCGTGGGGGAGATCCACCAGCGAGCGCAGGCCGAATCGAAACGGAGAGGTGATGAACGACTCGCCGGCTTCGCGGTTCCAGAAAAGGACCGGCTCCTGGCGAATCGAGTAGCCCTTGGCCGCCGCGTTGATGACGATGAAGTGCTGGGGAAAGAGGTAGGCGTGCCGCGTTTCCAGCATGTCCTTGAAGATCTCGCGTGAGGTGCACAGGAACCCGGACTTGATGTCCTTGAGGTTCGTTCCGAAGAGCTTGTTGAGGAGAAAACTGAAGCCCAGGCTCAGCAGGTAGCGATAGGTCGCCTTGAAGTTGTGGGCGATCCGCCAGCCCTGGACCACGTCGGGCTTCTCCCGCTGCCAGATGCGATAGAGCCGCGGCAGGTCCTCGGGGGCGTACTGGAGATCCGCGTCCATGATGGCGATGGCCGGAGCCGTGGAGGCGGCGAGTCCGCTGCGCCAGCCGCCCGCGATCCCCTGGTTCTTCTCGTGGAAGACCCCGGTGACGAACGCGTGCCTCCGGCCCAGATCCTCGATGATGCTGCGGGTGCGGTCGCGGCTGCAGTCGTCCACGAGCACGATCTGGGTGGCGATGCCGGACATGGTCATGGTTTCGTGGATCCGCTGCACGAGGTTCTCGAGGTTCGCCTCCTCGTTGAAGCAGGGCACCACCACCGACAGATCGAAAGCGCTCACGCGGCTGCCGCCTCGCGCTTTCGCCCGCCGAACTTCCAGGAATTGCCATTACGCTGGATCACGTAGATCGACTCCGCTTCGATCGCGGGGTCTCGCAGGAATCCCCGCACCTCTGCTTCGGAGAAGTACCGCGTCTGCGGGGTCACGAGCTGGTCGAACGCGACATGATGGAAGAACCAGAACTCGCGGCACGAGATCCATCGGGTGTAGTCGTGAAGGGGCAGGCGGGAGAGGACGCCGCGAAGTCCGGGCCACATCCGGGCCGCGCCCTCGGACGCCTTCGCCCACAGGAAATAGGGAGTCACGAGCGGAGCCGCGACGAAATATTTCGTGAACCACCAGGGCAGCCTCGAAGCGACCTTGCGCAGCGGTTCCACGACGAGGATGACGATGCCATTCCCCTCGCGGCCGTAGACCCAGGCGTGGAATCTGCCGCCGGGACGGGTGTGACGCAGGACCGATTGGACGCCCCGTTCCGGATCCTTCAGGTGGTGCAGCACGCCGATGCAGTAGACCACATCGAACCGCCCCACATCGACCTCGCAAAGGTCGCCCTTGATGAGTTCGGGCTGGGCCCCCGACTTCGCCAGGTTGGCCCGGGCCACGTCCTCGGTGTCGCCCAGTTCCACACCGACCAGCCGGCCCGGTCCGCATGCGGCCACGTGCACGAGCAGAGACCCGTTTCCAAAGCCAAGCTCGAGCACCGAGGCGTTCTTCAGGACGTCCGGGGTGATCGGGCTCAACCAATCGAGGAACTGCTCCCGGGTGTAGACACTCCCGGGCCGAACGTTGTTCCATGAGGAGGCGAAAGCCGAAGCGGTGGCGTCGTCGGGGGTCTGGCCAGTCCCAGGGTTTCGCTCGGCGTCGGTTTCTTTCATCACAGGGGAAGGCAAGCGCGCGACTCTACCCAAGAACGAGCCTCGACCATCGCTCGAAGTGACCGTACTGCATCCAGATGCCGGCCGCCACCAGGCCAGCCAGGCTCAGACCGCGGGCGCCCCAGGGGCCGATCCGCTCGAGGGCGAGGGCGGAGAGGATGGCCAGGGCGGAACCCCCGAACTCCACCTCCTTCAGGTCCTTGAAGAGACCGCCGGAGAGTCCCCGCAGGAGCACGAGTCCCACAAAGGCCAGGGCGTAGGCCCTGAGAACCGTCGCCGGAGGGTCCCGTCGCCGCGCTATCAACACTAGACCGGCGAGGGCGAAGCAGGGAAATCCGTAGCCTCCGAAGAGGGCGATCCGCGAGAAGGCGGCGAGCAGGCCCCCCGTGTCTTCCGCGGGGCCGCTCCCTATCCGGCCCGAGCCGCTCAGGACCGCGGGCAGGATCTCGGTCGCGAAGGTGAACGCGAATCGGCCATACAAACCGAGCACCACTCCCACGACCGCGACGAACCAAAGGCCGGCCACGCGCCAGCGCACGCTCGAGGCCAGCAGGGCCAGGCAAACCAGGAAGGCGCTCACCGTGAACAGGCTGGACACGTAGGTGAGGAGGGTCGCCATCACCGCCGCGAAGAGGCGCAGCCAGGCCTTGCGATCCTTTGAGTCCTCGACCACGCGCATGGCCAGGAGGATCATGAGCAGGTCCAGCGAGTGGGCGAGCACCGTGGACCACATCGCGTACAGCATCCGGCTGGTGATGATCGGGAAAGCAAAGGCCAAAAAGGCCCCGGCCGTGCCCGCATGGGGCGAGAGCCTTCTCGCGATCAGGCACGCGAGGGCCACTTCGAGGGCGGCTCCGAAGAGCGCCACATGCTTAAGCGCGCGGATCACGATGTCGCGGTCGGGCGGCAGGGCGGTGAAAGGCCAGTAGAAGACCGGGGAATAGGGGAAGGCGTACTTCTTTCCTCCGATGATCCTCGGATAACCCACGCCAAGGTCGATCTGCGCCTGGGTCGATCTCTCCAGCAGGCCCCCCGGGTAGCTGCGAAGGGCGCCCACGAAGCGGTCGTTCTGGCGGACGTCGTTGTAGAAGTAGCTCGGGTGGAAGAGGAAGCCGCCCTTGAGAAGGACGGTCGCGGTCACCGCCAGCACCACCGCGGTGTGACCCCGAAACCGGAGAGCGGCGAGCAAGGAGAAGGCGACCGCAGGAACGGCCACGTCGCGCATGCCGTGCACGAAACCGAAGGGGTCGATGGCCGCCGCCGCCGCGAGCCCCGCGAGGAGGAGGGCGGTGGCGGCCCCCGCCATCGTCAACGAGGCCCCGGAGAGAAGGAGGGCGCCGAAAAGGCCGGGCGGAACTATCCAGACCGTCCATTCGTCAAAGGGAATCCGCCAGCGCGCCCCTTCGATGCGGATCCAGTCGAGCGCCATCCCGAGTCCTGGATCGTCGCTGTGGAGCCCGAGGTTCAGGGGCCCTTGGGGCAGGGGAGCCTCGACTTCCTGGATCCGCTGACGCCCCCGCGGCTGTTCGAATGATGTGAACGGCATTCCGTTCACGGTGACGGAAATGCGCGTGGGCTCGTCGAGGTAGCGCGCGGCGCGCACGGAGAACCGGGCCATGGAGGCGTCCACCGAAAGAGGGATGTCGAACTCGGCGTTCGGCCTGGTCCAGCGCGAGGTGGTGGGCGGCGTCTCCTCGCTGTCCTCGAAGCCCGAGCCGTACCGGCCGGTTGACGGTCCGATGTCCACCAGGATGGGCTGCCGCAAACGTCCGGCGAGATCGAGCAGGCCGGCGAAAAGGCCGAGAAGGGCGAGGGCCAGAAGCAGCCCGGGCCCGAGCCTTCCCGCCGCGGTCCTGGCCTTCACGTCGGTCTCGTTCAGCTCGGTCACCTGCGGCCGATCCTAAACGGATTCGCAAGGCCGCATGGGCGCGCGCGGTGCTACCCTTCAGGGCCCCATGCCTGCCCCGGAACCGAGCCTCGCTGTGGGGGACCGTCGTGTCGCCTAGAAAGGCGCTCGGCATCGGCATTTCCCTCGCCCTGACGGTCGCGGCGTTCGCTTTCGTCCTCAACCGTCGCGTGAACCGAGCCCTCGAGACCAGCCCTCCCGCGGAACAGCCGGTCGAGTTCGCGGCCGTGCTCGAGCGACCTCCCCTCCCGTTCTGGGGAAGCGAAGACGTGGAGTCCGTGGTGGCCCTGTCGGGGGGCCTCTATGCCGCGGGTGGCTTCGGCGTGGCCCGCCTGGAGTCGCCGGCCGACTCCAGGGCCGCGGGCCTGGACCGGGCGGATATTTCGATGCCCCTTCCCACGAGGCGCGCGCGCGTCATGTCCGCGTGGCGGAACGACCTCGCGGTCGGACTCGAAATCGAGGGTCTGTTCGTCTACCGGGACGGCTCCTGGTCGGAAGTTCGCTCCGGCTTCGGCGCCCTTCACGTGAGGGCGCTCGCGGAGTCGCCGGCCGGCGAACTCTGGATCGGCGCGCGCGAGGGCCTCTTCCGGATGGGACTTGCGGAGCCGACCCTGGCCCGCCTTCACCGCTCGCCGGTCCGCTCGGTGGCGGTGGCGGAGGGAGGCCGCGTGGTGAGCGGGGGCGAGACCGGGCTTTTCGTCACCCAGGGAGGCGCCACCACGGCGCTGCGCATGGAAGGCCTCGAGACCGCATGGATAGACGGGGTCGCGTTGTTCCACGGGCGCATCCACGCGGTGACGCCCACCGGACTCTTCGGCGAAGGGTCCGATGGCGCGCTTCGGGCTATTCCGAATGGAGACAACATCGGGTCCATCGCGGTTCATGGCGACCGTCTCTTCGCCGCCGCCGACCCGCCCGATCTCTCTCTGCGCCGGTTCGACGCCGACCTGCGCCTCCAGGTGGATCACCTTCCCTCCGCGGTGCGCCGCGTCTTCCGCGCGGGTGACCTCCTCCTGGCGGACACCGCGAACGGCCTCGCCGAACTGTCGAGCAGCGGCTGGCGCGTGATTTCCAGGCGACGCCAGCAGGAGAGCTTCGGCAATGCCCATGTGGGCGCTCTCGCGGCGTATCGGGATCGAGTCGTGGCCGGCTTCTTCGATGGAGGCCTGGCTGAACTCGTGCCGGCTCCGCCATCCGGCGCGGTACTTCCAATAGCCGCCGGGGCGGACCGGCCCATGATGCTTCGCGCGCTCGGCGGCGACCCTCCGCAGATCTGGGCGGTGAACGCCCTGCTCGATGCGGGCGGCGTCCTCCATGTCGCGAGTCTGCGGGGCGCTTTCCGGTTCGATGGCGCGCGAGTCACGCCGGTGGAAGGCTCCGGCGCCGCGTTCTCCCTGGCTCGGACCGGAAGCGGCGTCGCGATTGGTTACGGCGAGGGGGTCTTGCTCCCCGAGCGGAAACTGCTCTCCGCTTTCCACGGCCTCCCCGGAAATCAGGCCACCGCCCTCGCCGCCGTTGAAGGAGGGCTGCTGGTGGGCACGCCGTCGGGCCTTGGTTACGTGGAGGGTCTCAAGGTTCGCTGGCGCGTAGCCTCGGGTGAAGGCAGGCTTCCCCATCCCTGGGTCACCGCGATCCTGCCCGTGCCGGGAGGCGTGCTCGTCGGCACGTACGGCGGAGGCCTGACGCATCGCGGGGGTGCGATGTCGGACCAAGGCGAATGGAAACCCTTTGCGGAGACCGGAGGCCTCAAGCTCAACACTGGGTGCCTCGTGGTCGCGAAAGGCCGGGTCTACGCGGGGACTGATGGCACCGGGCTCTTCAGGCTTTCCGTCGACGGAACACGCTTCGAACGGCTTAAGCTATCGC
>DAORUA010000189.1:0-1137 GCA_035432945.1 Vicinamibacteria bacterium
CGAAGGCTTGCTTCTCTTCGTTGTGGGTCAGCGCCCACCAGGCGCGGTAGACGGGGTGGCTGGCAGCGTCGAGGGTGACGATGCCGAAGAGATACTCGCGGCCGCCTTCGGTCGCGAACGGGTCGCCTTCGAGGTCGAGGAAGACGTCGCCGGGGGTGGGATCGGGCAGTTGCTGGAGGCCCTCGTCTTCTTTGAAGGGGCGAAGCTCGTGGAGCGGGGTTTTGAGGCCGCGCGATTCGAGCTGGATCTTCGCCTGGTCGCGCGCTTTCTCGAGGCCTTCGCGGGAGCCGTGCTTCGGTTTGAAGTCGATGGTGGCGCAGCGGGCGAGGCCCGCGAGAGTCGCGATGCCGTTTGCCTCCAGCTCGCGTCTCTGGCTGCGGGTGGCGTTTGCGACCAGGGAGAGGTGGTCGTCGGCTCGGCGCCTGGCGTCGCAGCCCTGGTACCAGGCGCAGACGTCGCAGTGGTCCACGGGTTCGGGGTAGGTCGCGGCGATCACTTCATCGGGGGTGGTGGCGGCCGTGGTTTGGAGGCGGGAGCGGACGGAGCGGAAGTAGGCGGCGTAGTCGGCGGTCCGGTATCGCTCCCCCGCGTGGCCGCTCCTGGGTGTCACCACGAGGAAGTGTTCGGGCTGGACGCCCTGGGCTTCTCGCAGCAGGTCGGAATAGAAGCTGAGCTGGAGGATGGTGCCGCCCTTGGTCTCCTGGGCGAGCTTGGTGTCGACGGCCTCGTAGGACCAGGGCCACTTCCCCGCCTTCTCGGTGCGGAGGAGGACGTCGGGGCGGCCGTACCAGCGGCCGGTGTCGTCGAGGAGGGCGGCCTGGACGATGACGTCCTGGCCGGCGCGCATGGCCTCGAGGGTGGCGGCGGCGGCGGCTTCGGGGTCTTTGAGGGCGCTGAGGTCCAGGACCTCGCGGCCCTCGGCCTTCAGGTGGTCGACGTACTCCTTCTCGTGGGCGAGGCCTCGGTCGCGGAGGATGTCGCCGAGGGGGTCGTTTCGGAAGGGGCGCTTGCGGCCTTCGAAGGCCACGCTCATGTCGAGGCCGGTGAGGTGGCGGCAGGCGAGGGAGTTGGAGACGTCGGTCGCGGAGAGACTGACGCCGCCGGCTTCGGTTCTGCGCACCCGCCGAGGTTAGGGGA
>DAORUA010000189.1:1147-4466 GCA_035432945.1 Vicinamibacteria bacterium
CGGGTTGGGGTCCGATTGGGGGGGATAGTTGGGGGGGGACTGCGACCTGGCCTCACGGCCTTAGGATTGCCCTTCGGTGAAAGGCTCGCCCACCATCTATCTGATCGCCGGCGCGAACGGCGTTGGCAAGACGACGTTCGCGAGGGAGTTCCTTCCCAAGGAGGTCAACTGCCTCCGATTCATGAACGCGGATGAGGTGGCTCGGGGACTCTCCCCATTTGCTCCCGAGGCTGCTTCCATTCGTGCGGGTCGAGTCCTGATCGGGGAGATCCGGGCGGCGCTTCGATCCAAGGACTCGTTCGGGTGGGAGTCGACGCTGTCGGGTCGCAGCCACGCTCCCATCATGGCAAGGGCGCGGGAGCGCGGCTACGAGATCGAGCTGCACTACCTCAGCGTTACGTCGCCTAGGGTTTGCATCGAGCGCGTCGCTCAGCGGGTCCGAGAGGGCGGCCACGATGTGCCGGTCGTGGACATCAGGCGGCGTTTCTATCGAAGTCTTCAGAATCTGGTGAAGTTGTACCTTCCGCTGGCGGACCGGTGGACGGTCTGGGACGCGACGGCCACGAAACCGCGTCCGCTCCTGGAATCTCGCCGCGCCTCCGAAGCAGACGTGCGATCTATACTTTTGCCGTGAATCGCACGCTTGTCTTTCCCCAGCCCATCCCCACGAAGGACCTGCCGGAATATGTCCGTCGGGCGATGAGGGCGTTCGAGCGCGTGCACAAGATGCTCGAGGCGAAGGCGGCCGCAGAGCGAGTCGAGGCGAAGCGGCCGGGACGGTAGCAAAGTCCGGGGGTGAAGACCAAGAAGCTCCGCGCAGGGCCATGACTAATCGGAAGGCGCGGTACCTGCTTTGCGTGAAGAATGCGGGCTATGCGGCATCTCTGGAGCTCCGGAAAGTGTATCGAGCGCGGCCAAACTCGAAGGCTGAAAGCCATGGGCTGGTGAGCGCGGTTGATGAGTCGGGCGAGGACTACCTCTACCCTGCCGACTTCTTCGTGGCGATTGAGCTGCCGAAAGAGGCGGCGCCGGTGTTCGCCACGGCACAGTCGTAGGCGCCCGAGGGTGAGTGGCAAGTAGGCACCGACATTTAAGGTCGCAATTTGCGACCTTAAAGAAAGGCGATCCTTGCTGCCTGGAGAAGGACTCCGCCAGACGCCTGCTACGATTCGTCATCTGCTCCCCGCTCGACACGCCTCGCGGCCTCGGGCGGGGTTATTTGTTTTGTGGCCAGGACGAGGCGAGGTTGAGGCGGTACAGGGACCCATGCCGCGGGGTTGGAGGCCGCCTTGCAGCCGCGAGATTGCTTCCTCGGCTGCTTCTCGATGGCCTCGTCGCAATGACGGCGGGTCTGTCCTCGGATGCCTGGAATCTGAGCCGCAGGGCCGCGTTCGCGGGCTCGGTGGGGCTACGCGGCTTCGACCTCTACCACTTCGCTGACAGAGGTCGGCCGAGGCACCTCGCGGCCTTCGCTCTTCAGGTCGCTGATGTTGCAGCTCGATCGCCTCGCGGATCAGTTTGAGAGCTTCCGCCTTGGTCTCGCCGGCCGCGACGCAGCCGGGCAAATCGGGCACGTGGGCGCCGCTTGTTTCAGAACGCTGTTCAGCCTTCTTCACGTCTAGTATCACCGTGATACTATTCGCCGGTGCCGCGAAAGATACGCGAGCTGGTGGCTGACCTGGTTCGCGCTGGCTTCGTGGACCGGGGCGGAAAAGGGTCTCACCGGAATTTCCTGCATCCCAAAGGCATCCGGGTCACCCTTTCAGGGCGCGCGGGAGACGACGCGAGACGCTACCAGGAAGAAGAAGTCGCGCGGCGCATAGCCGCGGCCAATCCGACGGAAGGAGGAGGAAGATGAAGCGTGAAAAGAAGGCGGTCGCCCGCGACTATCTGCGAGTGGTGGAGTGGAGTGCTAAGGACCGCTGCTATGTCGGGAGCGCTCCTCCCCTGATCGGGCCTTGCTGCCACGGTCCTTCCGAGCTCAGCGTCCTCAAGCAGCTGAAGGTCATCGTGGAGGAGTGGATTCGCCTCCGTGACACGGAGGGGATCGTCCTCCCCCCTCCCGAGAAGTCCAGCACCTACAGCGGCCGGTTTTTGCTTCGCGTTCCTCCCCCGGTCCATCAGGCGCTGGCCCTGCAGGCCAAGTCGGCCGGGAAGAGCCTCAATACCTACTGCGCGGAGAGGCTGGCTCGATACGGGTCGTAGACGCTAGCGCCTGGCATCCGTCAACACCCCGGACTAGGCTTGACTCCTGCGCGGCGCTCAGGCGGCGTGAGGCCGCACTTCCTGCATGACGCGCTCCCCACTCGCTGCGGTGGCAATCTTGAGGTCGTAACCCGACTGCAGGTTCAGCCAGAACTGCGCGCTCGTGCCGAAGAAGCGCGCCAGGCGGAGCGCCGTGTCGGGCGAGATGCCCCGTCGCTCCCGGACGATGTCGTTCACGCGTGGCGCGGGCACAAGCAGCGCGATTGCGAGGGCGCTGGCGGACAGGCCCATGGGCACCAGGTACTCCTCGCGAAGAATCTCGCCGGGGTGAATTGCTCTCATTCCATTCATAAGCCTACTGTTCTCTGAGCCGCCAGGCGAAGGGGTTCACGGGTGAACTCACGTATCTCGGCCACGACTTTGTCGAGAGCGGGCGCGGTCAGGCGGCTCTTGTTGAGGAACGCCTTCCACTGCGCTCGCTTCGCCACATCCTGCGCGAACTCGTCGCTCAAGCCAACGGCGAGGTCCGGGGGAATCGGAGTGTTCCGTCTCATGAACGTGGCGGCAATCGCGTCGGCGAGCAGTGCGGCGTCAACGTTGCCCTCCCCCGCCAGCGCTCGAAGATCGAAGTAGTCCTTCATGCGGCTGTTGGCCATGCCCAGGCTCACGATTGCCTCCAGCTTCTCGGCAACCACGGTCGCCCTTGGATAGACCCTGAGGTGCGGGGCCGGGAGGTCATCAAGCAGGGTGGGATAGACGGCTTCAACTGGCCCGGGGGTGACGGCGTCGCCGTAGCCGACGTCGAGTTGGAGATGGCAACGAGCGGTGCCAAGGTGGCCGAGCAGTTTCACGCGAAGGCCGCCATAGCGCGCCTCCTCGCGAATCTCCTCGGTGGCGATGGAGTCGGGATCGAAGGTCATGCCGTCATCGGCGGCCACGCTGCACACCTCGCGTATCGCCGTAGCCAGCAGCTTCGCGTTCACCTCGCCGAAGCCGAGGAAGTCCGCGTCGCGCGTGGGTCTATGGGGCACGCCGAACCAGAGGTCGAATAGCAGCGCGCCTTTCAGCCACAGGCGATCGCGTGCCGATGAGAGGGACAGACGGTAGAGAAAGC
>DAORUA010000189.1:4566-7574 GCA_035432945.1 Vicinamibacteria bacterium
GTCTTGTCGCCCTGGACGAGCAGCCAGTTCCCGGCCCCGTACGACAGGGTCGCGATCTGGACACCATCGGTGTCGGCCGGAGTCAGGAGCTTCTCGGGCGTGACCAGGCCCGCGTAGAGCTGAAGCCGTCGCGTGTAGCCGTAGTCTTTGGGCAGCGTCGGTGAACGTCGATCCAGCACGGCCTTCGCCTCCGCTTTGCGGCCGGCGCGGCTCAGGGACATCCAGAGCCAGTCCGTCGAACCCGCGAGCTCGTTCGGGTCCGGAGCGATCGGCTGAGCCTTCGCGAACGACGCGGCCGCGTCTTCGAACTCCCCGCTCAGGTACTGGACCACGCCGAGATGGAACCAGGCCCCGTACAGAGACGGATCCAGTCGAGCCGCGCGGAGGAGATCGGCGCGGGCAGGAACGAACTCGCGGATGGAGATGAGGCGGTGGCCGCGCCAGCGCAGGAGGAGCGCGTTGTCGGGCTCGATCTCGAGGCCGCGCGTGAAGGTGGCGATGGCCTCGCGGAACTGGCGCGCGCCGGACTCCGCCACACCCAGCTCGATGATGCGGGTGATGTTCCGCGGCTCCAGGGCTACCGCCGCCCGGGCCTTGACCACGGCTTCGGTGTCCGGAAGCGACCTGTAAGCGACGCCCGCGGGCGACGTGTACTGCGCGGGCTGGGGCTCCGTCTGGCAGGCCGCGGGAACCGCCGCCACCGGGGCGACTGGCTTGCGTCCGTGGCGCGCGAGGACCGCATTGAACGCCGCGAGTCCGCTGTCGATGGCACGGCTCCACTGGGTCTGCGCGCTGGTCAGATCCCGGCACGCGGCGCCAAAGGCCGCAAGCATCGTCGCGGTGGGCGCGTGATCGCCCTTGTCCTGCCCCGTCAGTTGCCCCACGAACCTTCGGCTGAGGGTGCTGAAGGGCAGGTCGAGCGCCGTCTTCAGGGTGGCGGCGGCCGTGGTCACGTCGCTCGGAGCGCCCGATGCGGCAGCCTCCGCCGCGGTGCGCAGCGCGTCCGCGCGCTGCTGCATCTCCCACGCCGCGCCAATCGCTTCGTTGAGACGCATGAGCAGAGCGTGCTGCGCCTCGAGAGCGGCGGGCGTCGCCGGCGAGCGCGGGTCGTTGCGGACCGTGGCCTTCTGTTCGTAGCGCGCGCCCTCCACGGTGAGCCGCAGCGTGTAAACGCCGGGGAGCGCCAACGGCCCCTCGGGCGAGGCCGGGGTCAGACCGGGATTCGCGTTGATCTCGAACTCATGAGTGAAGACCTTCGGCGCGTCGTAGCGCAGATCCCAGTGGATGCGGTTGGTCCCGACCGCGACCGGCATCCCGCTCGGACGCGCGAGCCAGTACTCGGGGAACCGCACGCGAGGAATCTCGGCGATGGGCGGGATGGGGGCACTCGACAGGCGGCGAACCACGCGGCCCGCGGCGTCCAGCACCTCGAGCGTGATCTCGCCGGACGGCTTCGCGCCGAGCCAGTAGTCGACGATGACGCCATCCGGCGGATTCAGGGCGTGCGGAATCTCGGGGGGCAGAGGCGTGTCGTCGCTGACGTTGCGGCGAACCCGCACGGCCTCGGACGGCGCGAACAGCCGGGCCCGCGCGGTCTCCATGCCCGGAGTGAGCTCACGCAGCAGCGCGTAGTTGTCGAGCACCCAGATGCCGCGGCCGTACGTGCCGACGATGAGGTCGTTGTCCTTGATGGTCAGATCCCAGCACGGCGTGTCAGGCATGTTGAGGGTCAGCGACTGCCAGTGGTCACCGTCGTCGAACGAGACGCGCACGCCCGACTCGGTGCCGGCAAACAGCAGGCCGCGCCGCTTCGGGTCGGCGCGGATCACGCGGGTGACGCTGCCGCTCACCTCATCCACCGGCAGGCCCTCGTTGATCTCGGTCCAGGTGGCGCCGAAGTCGCGGGTGCGGAAGAGATGCGGGCGATGATCGCCGAGGCGCAGGTATTCGATGGCGGCGTATGCGGTGCCTGCGTCGAAGGGCGAAGCCTCGATGCCCGAGATGTTGGCGCGCGCCGGCGTCGGGAGGCTCGCGATGCTGACGTTCGCCCAGGTCTTCCCCTCGTCGCGCGTGAGGTGGATCAGACCGTTATTGCTGCCCGCCCAGATGGTGCCCGGGGCGACGGGCGACAGAGCGAGGCTGACGATCGCGTCGCGCACTCCCGGCGGACGCGGCGGGTTGCCGCGCTCGGTTTCGGGGCGCAGGGCGAGGTCGGGGCTGATCGTCGTCCAGTGCGCACCTGCGTCGGTGGTCACGGTGAGGTAGTTGAGGCCGGCGAAGAGCTTCGACTTGTCCCATGGCGCAAAGGCGATGGGCATGTCCGTGGTCGCGCGCATCGGAACCGTGGGATCGAGCGAAGGGCTGACGTTCATCCACTGCTCGCTCGGATAGCTGATCTTCTGGATGCCGTTGCCGCTCGAGTAGACGAGGTCGGGATGCAGCGGGTCGGGCCTTATGGTGCCCCACTCCCAGCCGTTGACGGAGTTCCAGTCGAACATCGTCACCGCGCCGTAGTTGCCGCGGCTGCGGGTGCGGATGGCGCCCGTGTCCTGCTGAGTGCCGTAGATCCAGTAGGGGAAGCTGTCGTCCGCGGCAACGTGGTAGATCTGCGCGGTCGACTGGTTGTACCAGGTGCTCCAGGTGGCGCCCCCGTCAAGGGAGATGCTGGCGCCCTGATCGAGGCCGAGGAACATGCGCTGGCCGTTCGTCGGATCGATCCACATCACCTGCGGATCGTCGCCGCCCGGCGCGCCCTTGAAGCCGGTGAAGGTCTTGCCGCCGTCCACCGACTTGTAGCTCGAGGTCTGAAGCGTGAACACGAGGTCGGGGTTCTTCGGATCCACGAACACGCCGCACATGTATCCCCCGCTCACGATGCGCGGATCATCCGCGGCCATCCTTCGCCACGTGCCGCCGCCGTCGTCGGAACGGAACAGCCCCTGATCGCCGATGAGGAACACGCGCTGGGCGCCGGTGTTCATCGCCACCGCCACCGAGGTCCGGCCCGA
>DAORUA010000190.1:0-7563 GCA_035432945.1 Vicinamibacteria bacterium
GCGATCCACCCTTCGAAGCGGACGGCCCCGGGTGACTTCGAGATCGCGCGCTCGAGTTGATCGACGGAGTACATGGTCCCGAGGTTGATCGAGAGGTCGAACTTCTTCGACGCGAAGAGCTGGTCGATGGTGTTGATCATGGAGGCGCGGACATTGAGCGCAGACATGAAGAACAGGCCGGCCACGCTGAGGGTGAGGACGGTGAGGGCGAGGCGCGCGCGCCGCCGGAAGCTGTTCCGGACCGCGAGGAGGACGGGGCGGGCCATCCCGCCCACCAAGGCCAGGGCGCGGTCGAATCGGCCGGCTCCAAAGCCGCGGTCGGTCACCCCGAAATCCGCGAGGGCCGCCGACACCGTGATGGCGCTTCCCTTGGCCACCGGGTAGGCCGCGGCGAGGAGCGGGGTCACGAGGCCGACCAGGGCCACCAGTGCGTAGACCCAGAAAGGGACGGCGAAGCTCGTCATGTCGAAGTTCAGGAAGACCGCGAGGTACCGGCACAGCGCGCGGGCGCCGAGGACTCCGAAGGGGAGGGCGATGACCACCGCGGCGGCGCCGAGGAGCAACGCCTGGCCGAGATAGATCCAGGCGACCTGCCCGCGGGTGGCGCCGATCGCCTTCATCATGCCGATCTGCCGGACCTGCGAGGCCATGAGCGCGGTCAGCAGGTTCACCACCAGCACGCCGCTCAGGGCCAGGACCAGCAGGCCGAAACTGGAGATGGCGAGGAGCAGCATGCCCATGAGGTCGGCGTGGGGATGCTTGCCGGGATCGGGGATGTCGACGCTTCGGACCGGGTGACCTCCGGCCTCCAGCGACTTCTTCAGGGCGTCGACGACGTTCGTGATGTGGACCTTGTCATAGCGGTCTCCGGAGACAAGGATCTTGAGCTGGTTGAGATACGGCGTCTCCCCGAGTCCTTCCAGCGTCTCGAGCGTGATGTAGCCGTAGACGATGTTCTCCATGCGCGCCTGCGCCTGGCCGACGTCGTGCACCCGGCCGGTCACGCGGAGGGTCTGGAAGTCGCCCGACGGCATGCGCACGGTCACGGTGTCGCCGATGCCCGCCTTCACCACCTGAAAGGCGTCGCGCTCGATCAGGATCTCGCCTCGGCCGGGCGGCCAGGCGCCGCTCTCGTGGGTGATGGTGCTGACCCGGATGTCCGCGTAATCCTTCACCACGAACAGCATCAGGGTCCGCCACTGGGCCGGTCCGGCCTTGATCCGCCCCGAAACCACGCGCCGGCCTTCGACGGCCGCGACCCCTGGATTCGAGGCGACCGCCTTCAGGAGTTCGTCGTCGACCCGGTCCATGCGCAGGGTGGCCGAGGCGGGATTGGTCCTGAGATATCCCTGGTTCAGTTCGCGATCGATGATCGCGTAGCTCGAAAGCACCGCGGAGAAGGCGGCTATCCCGAGGGCCATGGCCAGGGCGACGAGGAGCGAGCGCGTCCGCTCCAGCCAGAAGTCCCGGACGACCTTGCGCCAGGGCGTGGTCATTTCCCCACCACGCCGTCCGTGATGTGAACGGTTCGATCGATGACGCTCGCGATGTCGCGTTCGTGGGTCGCGATCACCACCGTGGTCCCAGCACTCGCCATCCCGCGGAGCAGGCCGAGGACATCGCGCGCGGTGGCGGAGTCGAGGTTCCCCGTCGGCTCGTCGGCCAGGATCACCGGCGGGTCGTTCGCGAGCGCCCGCGCGATCGCCACCCGCTGCTGCTGGCCGCCCGAGAGAGCCGAGGGAAGCTTGTCGGCCTGGTCGGCCACACCCACGCGTTCGAGAAGGCTCACCGCGCGCCGCCGCCTTTCCGCGGGCGGGAACGTTCCGCAGAAGTCCATGGGCAGCATGACGTTCTCGGCCACGGTCAGGGTGGGCAGGAGCTGGAAGAACTGGAAGACCAGGCCGACGTGACGGCCGCGCCAGGGGGCCAGCTGGTTCTCGCTCATCCCCTGGATCGCGGTCCCGCCGACGCTGACCGAGCCCGAGGTCGGACGATCGATCCCGCCCACCATGTTGAGCAGGGTCGACTTGCCGCTTCCGGATTTCCCGACGATGGCCACGAACTCTCCGGAATCGATGGTCAGGTCGATGCCTCGCAGAGCAGTGAAGGCTCCGGCCGGCGTCTCGTAGGTCTTGTTGAGGCCCTGCAGTTGGATCAGCATGCGGGCAAGTTGAAGGCATGGCTTCTGAACCGGGCATGAACGGCGCATTCAGCCGGCGTTCAGGTCCAGGTGGGCTATAACCCGCAGTGGAGACCCCGCCCTTTGAGAGTCCTGGTTGTCGAAGACGAAGCGTTGCTGTCACGGCAACTGGCGACCGCCCTCACCGACGCGGGCTACGCGGTGGACTGCGCGGACGATGGCGAGAAAGCCGACTTCATGGGACAGACCGAGGGTTACGACGCGGTGGTCCTGGATCTGGGTCTCCCGAAGGTCGACGGCCTGACCCTGCTGAAGCGGTGGCGCGAGCAGGGCCTTTCCGTCCCCGTGGTCGTGCTCACCGCGCGGGGCGCGTGGCATGAAAAAGTCCAGGGCATCGACGGCGGGGCCGACGACTACGTGTCGAAGCCATTCCGGATGGAGGAACTGCTCGCGCGCCTGCGCGCCCTCATCCGCCGCTCCGGGGGCCTCGCCTCCCCGCAGTTGCAGTGCGGGCCCATAGCACTCGATCCGAGGAGCGCCCGGGTCACGAAGGAGGGCGTTCCCGTGAAACTCACCGGCCACGAGTTCCGGGTCCTCTCCTACCTGATGCACCAGCAGGGGCGCGTGGTGTCGCAGAGCGAACTCACCGAGCACATCTACGCCCAGGACTTCGATCGCGACTCCAACACGGTCGAGGTGTTCGTGGCCCGCCTTCGCCGGAAGCTCGGGGCCTCCTGCATCGAAACCGTGCGCGGCCTCGGCTATCGAATGGAGGGCGCTTCGTGAAACGCGCGAGCGGGCTGCGCTTCCGCCTGGTGGTCGGGTCGCTCCTGTGGGCGTTCGGGGTGATCGCGGTCTCGAACGTGGTGATCCTCGGACTGGTCTTGCATCGATACCCGGGCTGGACGGTTCACTTCGGCGCCATGACCGTCGCCGGGATCGGCCTGCTCGTGGCCGGACTGGTGCAACTCCGGAGCATCCTCGCCCCCTTCCGCCAGCTCCAATCCCGCCTGACCGCGGTGCGCGACGGACGCGAGCAGAGGCTCGAAGGAGCGTATCCAGCGGAGGTGGAGCCCCTGGTGACCGACTTGAACGCGCTTCTCGACCATCGCGCGCAGCTCGTGCAACGCGCCATCTCGAAAGCCGGCGATCTGGCTCATGGCCTCAAGACGCCGCTCGCCGTCCTGGGTCAGGAAGCCGAGCGCCTGACCGCGGCCGGCCAGTACGAACCCGCCGCGATCATCGGCGCGCAGGTGGAGCGGATGCGCCGCCAGATCGACTATCACCTCGCCCACGCCCGGGCCGCGGCCTCGGGGTCCGCCCTCGGCGCGAGTTGCGCGGTGCGGCCTTCGGCGGAGGGCCTCGTACGCACGCTCGAGCGGCTCTACGTCGAAAAGGGAGTCTCGATTCAGCAGACCATTCCCCCGTCGCACTGCGTCAGGGTCCAGCGGGAGGACCTCGACGAGATGGTGGGCAATCTCCTCGACAACGCCTGCAAGTGGGCGAAGTCGCGTGTCTCCATCGAGGCGTCGGAGGAACAGGGATACGTCGCGATCGTGGTCGACGACGACGGTCCCGGCCTCGCCCCGGAACTGCGGGAGAAGGTCCTTCAGCGGGGCGTCCGCGCCGATGAGGCGGCGCCCGGCTCCGGCTTCGGTCTCGCGATAGTCAGGGACCTGGCCGAACTCCACGGAGGATCCATTTCTCTCGGGGCTTCTCCCCTCGGCGGGGTTCGGGCGCGGCTCTCCCTGCCCTCCTGCGCCACCGCTCCGCTCGCCTGAGGATTCCAGGCCTCTCTCGAGGCCGGACATCCCGGTTCCGGAATCGGACGATTCCGGGTCGTCGCAAGGCGTAAGGACGGCAGAAGCGGGGGCACGATCATTGCTGCAGAAACCGGGCATGAGCGTTCATAGAGGTGAACACCGGAGCCCGCGGCTCCGGGCGGCCATGGTCATCACGGCCGCCCTCGTCCTGCCCGGGCTGAGCGCGGCGACGGGGATCCTGGAAACGCTCGCCGCCGAGGCGCATCGCAATCGGGTCGCCCTGGATGCGATCCCGGCTTCGCCCCTCGTGGACGGCGATCGCCCGCGCCTCAAGCTTCTCCTCGACGATGTCGAATCGCTCCTCAAGGCCGGCCGCCTCGGTCCCGCCCTCGAAACCTGGTCGGCGGCCGCGCCCGGTGTCACGGCACTCGCCCGCGCCGGCGCCGGGTGGGACGACACCGGCAAGGGTTCGGGGAAGCACCTCGACGACCTCGCCCGGGAGTGGGAGGAGGCCGGCCGAAGCCTCAAAGCCGATCGAAACCGGTTTCCCGCCGCCCTGCCCAGGGGACAGAGCGCGCTCGTGCGCGCGCTGGCCGAACAGGCCCTCGGACAGGTCGACGAGCACTACGCGGTGGCGGTGGACTATGGCCGGTTCAGCGGCGTTTCCGCCGGAGCGTACTACCTCGGGCGCGCGGAAGGCCAGCTTGCGGCAGCACTCTTCCTCTCGCGACTGACTTCGGACTCCATCCGGCCCGTGGCGACCCTCCCCGGTCTCGCCGGCCCGATCGCCAGGGTGGAGAACGACATCATCGACGCCTACGCGAAGCCCGGGTCGACCGCGGAGCACACGAACTTCATCGTGGCGAACTCCTCCCTGAAGCTCGCGAAGGAGCTCGACCAGCACGGCCTGCAGTTGGGATCGCTGGTCACGCTGCTTCGCAGTCTCCTCTACCTCTCCCTGGCCACCGGGCCCGCCCCCGACGCGGGTCAGGATCAGCCCCTGGCCGCGAAGGCGGGCGAGTTCGAACGACGCTTCGCGGCCTCGAAACGCGACGACAGCATCGGCGAGTCCCTCGTGGAGAAGGCGCGCGTCGCTCTGGAGAAGAGCCGGGCGGGAGGGGAAGGAGCCGGGCGGGAGCGTCAGCGCGCCGCGGCCCTGCTGAGCGTGGTGATACCGCGGTACATCGAGATCATGGAAGGATCCGACAAATGATGCAGCGACGGGACGTCTTGAAGGGCATCGCGGGCCTCGCCTCCGTGGCCCTGAACCCGCGAATCGCCCTCGCCGCGCCGGCCAGGGTCCGGGTCACCCTGGTTCGCTGGCCGTACACGTGAAACCTCTCCGACCCGGCAAGTTTGCTGGCCAAGGCGGTGGTTCACGGTTTCGGCGACAAGGCGGAGTTCGTCGAGGAGACCTTCTCCGAATCGGCGCTCGCGAAGAGGTTCGGCATCACCTTCTATCCCGCGGTGTTCGTGAACGAGGTGCTGATCGCGAAGCCCTCGGACTTCTTCGGCAATCAGACCGGAAGGTACATCCCCTGGCGCGAGCCGAAGAGCCAGGAGAAGTTCCGCGGCGACCTGACGCGCATGATCGAGATCGCGTTCAAGGACCAGGACCTTCTCGCCAAACAGGGGGTCTCGCCGGATTCCACCGCCCCTTCGTCGATTCCCGGGATTCCCGCCTTCTCGCTCGTGGACCTCTCTGGGAAAACGATCGACACGGCATCCCTCCTGGGAAAGGTGACCATCGTGGAGTTCTGGGCCGAGTGGTGCCCGCCCTGCCGGAGCACGCTCGCCTGGCTCGCGGACACGCGCCGGAGGCTCGGCGACTCCGTGAACGTGCTGGGCATCGCGGTCGAATCCGAGGAAGCGAATATCCGCGCGATCGCGCAGACCATGAAGCTTCCCTACCCGATCACCATGGGCTCGCCCCAGATAGCACTTCTCTTCGGCGACATCGTCAGCGTACCGACGCTCTTCGTGTTCGACCGCGCGGGGAGGACGGCGAAGGTGTTCTATGGCGCGCCGCCCGACCTGCACGAGCAGGTGGCGAGCGCCCTCGAATCCGCGGCGAACCGGGGCTGACGCGCGGCGGGGGCGCGGGGGCGTCGCTTGCCGCGAGGGCACGCCCGACCGGCCCCGCGTGAGAACATCCGCGCCGCATGATGTCGGTCTTTATTGCCCTGCTTCTCTCGGGCGCCGCCACCGCCCCGCGCGCCATCGGACAGCAGGAGATCCTGGAGGCCATGAACGCGAGCCAGGGTTACAACGTGACCGCCACGCCCAACGGACCGCGTTTCCAGGCCGAGGTCCTCATGCGTCTGGCCCGCCAGGCGCGGGCCGAGCATCCCGATGGTCCCGCCCTCCTCATCGGCCACGCCGAGTGGTTCCAGGCCTTCCTCGAGCGCACCGGTCTCTCCAAGGAGAAGGCGCCCACCTACATACGGCTGTCCTATGAGCATCAGCAGGACCTGGAGATCGACTACCGGCCGGAGCGCGTCATCGAAGGCGAGGGGCCCGATCGCCCCGACTTCGCGGCCCTCGTGCGCATGTGGTGGCCCGACCGGCCGGGCGCGCCGGCCTCGTATTCGTACGTGGACCTCGCCTCGACGCCCCAGCTCAAGGTAACCAACCAGCGGGTGATCGTGTACCGCCTGCTGGAGGTGAACGGGATGGTGGTCTACGGGCAGATCGAGGGGCTGCGCGGCCGGCCGACCTCGGGTCTGCTCGGGGCCCTCTTCCAGGTCATTGGCGAGGGCGAACTCAAGGAAAGCCGGATGATGCTCTCGTACGATGGCCTGCAGATCTCGCGGACGCGCGCCGAGAAGTGGGCGCTAGGAGTGAACCAGACCGTGACCGTGTATCCCGACGGCCGTGCCGAGAAGGACATCCCGGCGAATCGCCCCGATCTGGCGGGGATCGCCGCTCGACTCGAGGCGCCCCTGAAGATCCGCTACCGCCGCTGAGGCCTGGTCCTCGGCGCACCGCGGGGTTGTCGTTTCAGCGCGGGTACTTGATCGTCCCCACGAGGTCTCGGATGCTCGCGAGTCCGTGCCGGGTCAGGTAGCCGACCACGCCCTCCTCGATCTCGGCATAGATGTTCGGACGCGAGAAGTTCATCGTGCCCACCTGCACGGCCGAGGCCCCGGCGATGAAGAACTCCAACGCGTCGCTCGCGGAGGCGATGCCCCCGATGCCGATGATGGGAATCTTCACCGCGCGCGCCGCCTGCCAGGTCATGCGAACGGCCAGGGGCCGGATGGCGGGACCCGAGAGTCCGCCGGTGCCAAAGGCGAGCTTCGGCTTGCGCGTCTCGACGTCGATGGCCAGACCGAGAAACGTATTCACGCACGAGATCGCGTCGGCTCCCGCTTCTTCACAGGCCCGGGCGAGGACCGTGATGTCGGTGACATTGGGCGACAGCTTCGGTATCACCGGCAGGGCGCTCGCCTTCCGGACCGCGGCGACCACCTCGTGGGTCATCACCGGATCGGTCCCAAAAGCGATGCCGCCCGTCTTCACGTTGGGGCAGGAGATGTTGATCTCGAGGGCGTGGACGCCCTCGGCCTCGCTGGCGATCCGCGAGACCTCCGCGTACTCCTCCACCGTCTCCCCGCACACGTTCACGATCACCGCGGTGTCGAAGGCGCGCAGACCGGG
>DAORUA010000191.1:0-3932 GCA_035432945.1 Vicinamibacteria bacterium
AAGGAACTCGTCGAGAAGACGGCGGGCGTCCCCGCCGCTCCCTCGCGGGTGATGGGCAGCGGCCTCAACGTGCGCCGCGCCGGCCCCGAGCCGCGCGCGCGTCTTCAAGCACCCGATTCGTACGTTCTCTACGCGGGCCGGATCGATCGCAACAAGGGAGTCGACACCCTGTTCCGGTACTTCCTCTGGCTCCTCGAGGAATGGCCGGAATGCCCGCCGCTGCTTCTCGTGGGACATCCGGTTCTCGACATCCCCGCCCATCCGAAGATCCGCCACCTCGGTTACGTGAGCGAAGACGAGAAGTCCTCGCTGATCGAGGGCGCGGAGGTGGTCCTGATGCCGAGCCGCTACGAGAGCCTCTCCATGATCGTCCTCGAAGCCTGGGCGCTCGGCCGGCCCGTGCTCGCGAACGCGGCCTGCGCGGTTCTGCAGGGCCAGTGCCGGCGAAGCAACGGCGGCCTCTATTACCGGGACTACGCGGAGTTCCGTCTGATGCTGCGGCGGCTGATGAGCGATCCGGCCCTGCGATCCGAAATGGGCGCCCGGGGCGAGTCGTATGTCACCGCGAACTACTCCTGGGAGCAGGCGGCGGCGCAAACGGGCGACCTCCTCCTTGAACTGACAACCGGGGCGGCGGCATGACCCGTCGGGTGGATCAATGGGTTCCGGCCCTTCATCGGGGCGACGCCATCGGCGACTCGACGCTGCTCATGCGCGAGGCTCTCCGGTCCTTCGGGTACGTCACCGACATCTACACCTACTCCCAGGACGAAGGCGTGGTGGCCCGGGACTTCGGCGAGTGGCGCGAGGGCGGGCCGGGGGACATCGTCATCTTTCACTACCCCATGGGTTCTCCGATGAACGATGCGTTCAAGGGGCTCTCCTGCAAGCGCGTTCTCCTGTACCACAACATCACCCCTCCGGAATTTCTCGCGCCCTGGGACAGCGAGATCCAGAAGATCCTCCGCCTCGGCATCGAGGGACTCGGAAGCCTCGTTCCCGGCACCACCCTGGGCCTGGGTGACAGCGAGTTCAACCGCGCCGAGCTGGCGCGCCAGGGCTTCAACCGCACCGGCGTTCTTCCCCTCGCCATCGACTTCGACCGGTACTTAGAACCCGCGAATCCCGTGCTCCGGAAGCGTCTTTCCGACTCGCGCACCAACCTCCTGTTCGTCGGCCGCATCTCTCCGAACAAGAGGCATGACAACCTGCTGCGCGTCCTCGCCTACTACAAGAAGCACATCTCCACCGGCGTGCGCCTGCTCGCGGTGGGCAAGCACCCCCGCCGCGAGACCGGCATCGGGGCTGCCATCGAGGCGCACTATCTCGACGCTCTCATCCGCCTCTATTCCGAGCTTGGCCTCGAGCCCGCCGATGTCGTCTTCACCGACGGCGTCTCGCATGACGAGCTTCTCGCTTACTACGACAGTGCCCATGTCTTCATTTCGATGTCGGAGCACGAGGGCTTCGGGGTTCCCCTCGTGGAGGCCATGCTGAAGCGCGTGCCCATCGTGGCCCTTGCCGGCACCGCGGTCACCGAAACCCTCGGGGGCGCGGGAGTTCTTTTCGATCGCGTGGACATCGCCGAGTTCGCGGAAACCGCGGCCCTGCTCGCGAAGCCGGGACCCGCGCGCGAAGCCGTGCTGCGCGGCCAGGACAAGCGCGTTCAGGACTTCGCCACCCGGACGACGTTTCAGAAACTTCGCGAGATCGTGGAGGGCCTGTGAGGACGGGCCGGAAGGTCGCGATCGTCGTGCAGCGCTACGGGACCGACCTCGTGGGCGGATCGGAGACGCTGGCGCGGGAGTACGCGGAGCGCCTCGTTTTGAGGGGTTTCGACGTCACCGTCTACACGAGTACCGCGCGCGACTACGTCACCTGGCGCTCGGAATACCCGGCCGGTGAATCGGTGGAGCGAGGGGTGCGGATCCGGCGCTTCGTTCCGGAGCGCGAGCGTGATCTGGCCGCGTTCAACGCGCTCGCCGAGCCGATGTATGTCCGAGCCACCACCGCCGAGGACGAGCGCGCCTTCCTCGAAACCCAGGGTCCGTTCGTTCCGGGTCTCATCGACGCCCTGCGCGCGGACGCGAAGGGATACGAGGCGGTGCTCTTCTTCACCTACCTCTACTACCCCTCGGTCGAGGGGATCAAGGTCGCGGGCGACCGCGCGGTCTTCATCCCCACCGCCCACGACGAGCCGCCCCTGCGCTTCGCCATGTTCAAGGCGGCGTTTCAAGGCGTCCGCGGCTACGCGTTCTGCTCGGCCCCCGAAGCCCGCCTCGTCGCCTCGCGCTTCGACATCTCGAAGTGCTCGCAGGACGTGGTCGGCATCGGGGTCGACCCGCCCGAAGCGCCCGATGTCGAGGAATTCAGGATCCTGCGCGGGATCGAACGCCCGTACCTGCTCTACGCGGGCCGGATAGACGCGGGCAAGGGCTGCGACGAGATGCTCCGGTTCTATGAGCGCGCCCAGGCCGAGATCATGGGCTGCCCCGACCTCTTCCTCATCGGCAAGCTGGCCATGGAGCTTCCGGGGATTCCGCGATTGCGCCATCTCGGCTTCGTGTCGGAGGAGGACAAGCGCGCGGCCATGGCCGGGGCGCAAGCGCTCATCTGCCCGAGCCCCTACGAGAGCCTGTCCATCACTCTCCTCGAGGCCATGTCCTTCGGCACGCCGGTGCTCGCTTCATCGAGATCGGACGTCCTGGTCGACCACTGCCACAAGAGCGAGGCGGGTCTCGCCTACGGAAATCCCGAAGAGTTCACGGAATCGGTCCGCCTGATGGTGCTGAACGAAGGCCTGCGCCGCGCGCTGGGCGAAAACGGAAGGCGCTACGCCCTCACCGAGTTCTCGTGGGAAAGCGTCCTGGACCGCCTGGTCCGCCAGATCGACGCCGCGGCCGCGAAGGCCTAGCGGGCGGCGCGGAGCCGCTCGAGGACGATGTCGGTGGCCTGGGGTCCCTTGAGGATGGCCGCGGCCGAAGCGATCTGCTGGATCGCCTGTTCGATGACCTCGATGCCCGCGCCGCGTTCGAGGGCGAGGCGGGCCGCCACCACGTGCTTCTGGACCACGGCTTCGCCGCCGGCCCCGAGGAGCGCATTCGCGGTATCGCGGATCTTGACCAGGCGCTGAGCGAGCTCCAGGGTCGCGGGGCTCATCGTGCCCGGAGCCATGGTGGTCTGCCGGGGCAGGGGGGCGTTCGCGGGGCGTCCGGTGGGCCCGGTCGGGGTTCCCTGGAGAGAGGGGGTCGAGGCCGAGAATGATGGCTGGGGAGGTGCTGCGGGAGGTGTGGGCCGGGGCGCGGGTGCCGCGGGGGGCTCCTTGAGCCGGATCAGGTTGGTGGCGATCAGGCCGTAGAGAATCTTGCAGGCCTCGAAGGTGGAGTGCGAGGAGGCGTTCGCGATGGCCTTGATCGAACGGCGTCCGTCGATCTTCGACAGGATCAGCCACTCCGAGGTGTTGAGGTTGATCTGGCCCTCGCGCCCCTCGGGAATCACGAACTCGGGCACCAGCTCCATCGAAGGCACCTTCTTCTGGAGGACCCGCCACTCGTCGAGCCGGCGGGCCGCTTCCATCAGGAGGTTGGTGTTCGTCTTGGTGATGGTGTTCGCGGCCACCGACGCGCCGGTCTCGAAGAAGAACTCGCCGCGGCTCCAGATCGCGAGCTGGTAGACCGCCTCTTCGCCGGAGAGATCCTCCACCTGGGCGTGAACGATCCGACCCTCCTGGATGTAGATCTGCCCCTTCACGTCGCCGTCGGTGAGATGGAAGCACCCCGTCTTTCCAGACGAGGAGACGAGCTGGATGACGTCGGGAAGCGGGAGTTCGGAGAGGGAGCCTTGGAAACTCATCGAGGGGGATTCTGGTGCCGGTCTGGAGACGCGACCCGCAAATCAGGCTACAAGGCGGCTTGCGGGCCTGTCAAACCTGG